>NZ_WKEE01000003.1:0-171105 GCF_021605635.1 Stenotrophomonas sp. PA-6-5C | reverse complement strand
GGGGGGAGTGCGGCGGGGCTGCGCCCTGCACCTGCAGAGGCCGAAGCAACGTCAACGTCAAAGGCGAGATATCCGTGGGTTGGCGGGGTGGGTCCGGTTGCGGGGGACGCTGCAAGTACGTCCCTGTAAGCTCGGTCGCGCCATCCATGGCGCTCACGCCCCCGCAACCGGACCCACCCCGCCTTCGACAGGTTCACGCGGCTGTTGGTAGGTGTCGACCTTGGTCGACGCGGTAGATCCACGCCATGCGTGGATGCATCCAAACGTGCCGACCAAGGTCGGCATCTACCGGATCAAAGACCCTGCATCTGTCGACCTTCGACAGGTCGCTGCGGCTATTGGTAGGTGTCGACCTTGGTCGACACGGCAGATCCACGCCATGCGTGGATGCACCCAAACGTGCCGACCAAGGTCGGCACCTACCGGGTCAGAGTCCCTGCATCAACGCCATCTGTGCCGAATGCGGGGCTTCGTCGTGGGCCGGTGCGCGCTTGTGGTAGATGCCCTCGGCATCCAGCTCCCAGGCGTTGAGGTTGTCGTCCAGGTAGTTCTGCAGCACTTCGCGGTAAACCCGCTTGGCCAGTGCCGGGTCGAGGATCGGGAAGCAGGTTTCCACCCGGCGCAGCAGGTTGCGCTCCAGCCAGTCGGCGCTGGCGCAGTACAGCTCCGGTGCGCCGTCGTTGCCGAACCAGTAGACCCGGCTGTGTTCCAGGAAGCGGCCGACGATCGAGCGCACGCGGATGTTGTCCGACACGCCGGGTACGCCCGGGCGCAGGGTGCAGGCGCCGCGGATGATCAGGTCGATCTGCACCCCCGCCTGCGAGGCGGCGTACAGCGCACGGATCACCTGCGCTTCGTTGAGGGCGTTCATCTTGGCGATGATCCGCGCTGGTCGCCCGGCGGCAGCGACGCGTGTCTCGCGCTCGATCCTCGCCAGGATCCCGGTGTGCAGGGTGAAGGGCGACTGCAGCAGGCGCTTGAGCTTCATCTTCGAGGCCAGCCCGGACAACTGCTGGAACAGCAGGTGCACGTCGTTGCCGATGTCGGCATCAGCGGTGATCAGGCTCAGGTCGGTGTACGCGCGTGCGGTACCACTGTGGTAATTGCCCGTGCCCAGGTGCACGTAGCGGCGCAGCTTGCGGCCTTCGCGGCGCACGATCAGCAGCATCTTGGCGTGGGTCTTGTAGCCGACCACGCCGTACACCACCTGCACGCCGGCCTCCTGCAGCCGATCGGCCAGGCCCAGGTTGGCTTCTTCATCGAACCGCGCGCGCAGCTCGACCACCACGGTCACGTCCTTGCCGGCGCGTGCGGCCTGGATCAGCGCATCGACGATCAATGAATCCTTGCCGGTGCGGTACAGGGTCTGCTTGATCGCCAGCACGTTCGGATCCAGCGCGGCCTGGCGGATCAGGTCGAGTACTGCAGCGAACGCGTCGAAGGGGTGGTGCAGCAGCAGGTCCTTGCGTGCGGTGGTCTCGAAGATGCCGTCGCTGTCGCGCAGGGTGCGCGGGGTCATCGGCGGATACTTCAGGTCCGGCTGCGCGATCAGGTCGTACAGCTGGATGATGCGGTTGAGGTTGACCGGTCCATCGATGCGGTACACCGCGTTCTCGGTCAGGCCGAAGTTCTGCAGCAGGGTGCGGACGATGTCGCGCGGCATGTCGTGGGCGATCTCCAGCCGCACCGCAGGACGGTAGCCACGGTCCACCAGCTCGTCGCGCAGGGCCAGGGCCAGGTTTTCCACTTCCTCCTCGTCCACCACCAGCTCGGAGTTGCGGGTGACGCGGAACTGATAGGCGCCCAGCACTTCCAGCCCCGGGAACAACTCGTCCACGAAGGTGGACAGCACCGAGGACAGGAACACGAAGTTCTGCGGGCCGCCGAGTTTTTCCGGCAGCTGGATGATCCGCGGCAGCGAACGCGGCGCACGCACGATGGCCAGGTGGCCGCTGCGGCCGAACGCGTCGGTGCCCTTCAGCACCACCACGATGTTCAGCGACTTGTTGAGGATCTTCGGGAACGGATGCACCGGGTCCAGGCCCAGCGGCGACAGCACCGGCATGATCTCGTTGCGGAAGTAGGCACGCAGCCAGCGCTTCTGGCGGTGAGTCCAGGAGTTGCGGCCGAGCACGCCGATACCGGCTTCCATCAGCGCCGGACGCAGCGTCTGGTTCCAGCAGCGGTACTGCTGGTCCACCAGCTCGGCGGCGCGCTCGTGGATGGCGTTGAGAATGGCCTGCGGGCTCATGCCATCCGGTGCCGGCGGCAGGCCGAACTCCTGCGCATGGCGGACCGCAGCGGCACGGATCTCGAAGAATTCATCCAGGTTGGTGCAGGAGATGCACATGAAGCGCAGGCGCTCCAGCAGCGGCACCTGCGGGTCCATTGCCTGCGCCAGCACGCGGAAGTTGAAATCCAGCTGCGACAGTTCGCGGTTGATGTACAGCGCCGGGTCGCGCAACGGATCGCTGTCCGTGCTCACGGGGAGGGGGAGGGATCCGAGGCTGCTCATGGCGTCATTCTTCGAAGGAGGTCAGGGGGGCGGACTCACGCGGTCGCACGTGGTCGGCATCGAAATGGCAGGCGAACACCGAGCCCTTGCCGACCTCGCTGTCGATTTCCAGGCGTGCGTGGTGCAGACCGAGGATGTGCTTGACGATCGACAGGCCCAGGCCGGTGCCACCGCTTTCGCGTGAGCGGCTGCTGGAGACACGGTAGAACCGTTCGGTCAGGCGCGGCAGGTGCGCGGCGGGAATGCCGTAGCCGGTGTCACGCACCGCCAGCACCACGCCGTCGCCCTCGCGGCGGAACTCCACCGCGATGCGGCCACCGGCCGGGGTGTAGCGCACCGCGTTGGTGACCAGGTTGGAGAACGCGCTGTGCAGTTCCTTGGTCGAGCCCTGCAGGTCCACGCCGGCCAGGTCGTCGATGCTGATCTGGTGGCGGCCCTGGCTGTGCGCCTCGGCTTCGCGGCGCAGCGTGGCCAGCATGGGCTGCATGGCCACCGTCTCGGCCTCGCTGTGTTCCTGCGATTCCAGCCGCGACAGGGTCAACAGGTCTTCCACCAGCTGGGCCATGCGCTGGCTCTGCTTGCGCATCTCTTCCAGCATCGGTCCGGTTCCCGGGAAATCCTCCGGGTCCATCATGTCCAGGTAGCCGTGGACCACGGTGAGCGGGGTGCGCAGTTCGTGTGAAACATTGGCCACGAAGTCGCGGCGCACCTGTTCCAGGCGCAGCAGCTTGCTCACATCGCGGGCGATCAGCAGCCAGTAGTCGGACGAATAGGGAATCAGGCGCAGGTTCAGGCGGATCGCAGGATCGACCGGCGAGGGCACGTCCAGGATCGGTTCGGCGTTGCGGCCACCGGCCAGCCAGTGGGCCAGCGGCATCGGCTGCAGGCGTTCGACCAGGGCCTCACCCAGATCGCCGGGATGGTGCAGGCCGAGCAGTGCCGTGGCCGCTTCGTTGAACCACTGCACGCGCTGGCTGTTGCGGTCCAGCACCACCACGGCGTCGGGCAGCGCGGCGGCGGCGGCGCGATAGCTGCGCAGCATGTCCAGCAGGCGTCGCTTGCGCACGCGCATCTCCACCTGGTTGCGGTACAGCAGTCGGTCCAGCTCGTTCCAGACGCCGGTGCCTTCGGCGGCGGTGTCCCAGCGCTGGCGCGCGGTCAGCCGGCGCAGCACGCGGCGCAGCCGCCAGTAGTGCCAGACCAGCGTCGCCAGTGCCGCCAGCGCGATGCACAGCCACAGGTGGCCAGTGAACCATCCGACCAGACCGGCCAACAGCAACACGATGGCCACGGTGGCCAGTGTCTTCAACCAGGCAGAGCGGATGTGGCGGGGCATTGCGGTCTCGTCGTGGGTTGCGGCGGTTCACGCAGGTGAACCGAGGGTTATAGCAGAGTTGCCGACGCAGGCACCGTGGGGTGCACGGCGCCGGCACGACGAGGCTCAGGTTGCGGTGGAGAAGCGGTAACCGGCGCCGCGCACGGTCTGCACCATGTTCTCGGCGTTGAACGGTTCCAGCGTCTTGCGCAGGCGTCGGATATGCACGTCGATGGTGCGTTCTTCCACATACACGCTGCCGCCCCACACGTGGTCCAGCAGCTGCGCGCGGGTGTACACGCGCTCGGGGTGGGTCATGAAGAAGTGCAGCAGGCGGTATTCGGTCGGGCCGATCGGCACCGGCTGGTCGTTGGCGAACACGCGATGGGCAGCGCCGTCGATGCGGATCGAGCCCACCGCCACGCTGCCGTCCTCGTCATCGTCGCGGGCGCGGCGCATCACCGCGCGGATGCGGGCCAGCAGTTCGCGCGCCGAGAACGGCTTGACCACGTAGTCGTCCACACCGGCTTCGAGGCCGCCCACGCGGTCGTTCTCTTCGCCGCGTGCGGTCAGCATGATGATCGGCACTTCGCGGGTGAGGGTTTCCTTGCGCCAGCGCCGGGCCAGGTCCAGGCCGCTGGTGCCGGGCAGCATCCAGTCCAGCAGGATCAGGTCGGGGACGCGGTCGGCGATGGCGGTCTGGGCCTCGCGGGCGTCACCGGCGTGGACAGGTTCGTAATCGCCCTTGCGAAGGGCGAAGGCGACCATTTCGCGGATCGCGGGCTCGTCATCGACGATCAGGATGCGTTTCTGCACGAGGGCACCGTAGGGCTCAGTTACTGGAGTGGTGCCAGTAGACTACGGTTTGATGACATGTTTGTGACTACCTGGCCGGCATCTGGCATTCCTGCCATCTGCCGGTCATGCCGCACTCAGCGGCGGTCCAGGTCAGGGTCCTGTACACCCTGCCGACGCAGCTCGAGCACGGTAGGCGTGATCGACTCGATCCGCGCATCCACCCGGGCCCGGCCGACGTAGTCCAGGGCGGGGTTGCGCTTGAGTGCCTGCAGCTGCATCAGGGCCTGTTCCGGGCGCCCGCCCAGGAATGCCGCCTCGGCATAGGCCTCGCTGGCACGGACACTGTCACCGGCCAGTTCACTGGCGCGGGCGTAGCGCTGCTGGAAGACCGGATCGTTACCGCTTTGCGACAGCAGCGGACGCAGCATCGCCTGTGCGCGCTGGCCCGCGGCCTGGCCTCCCTGCTCGTTCAGGATTTCGGCATAGGTCAGGGCCACCGGCCGGCTGTTGGGGTGCTCATGCAGCAGCTGCTCGAAGCGCGCATTGGCCTGGGCGGATTGGCCGGTGCGCGATTCCGCCTCGGCCAGGGCCAGGGCGACCCACAGGCTGTCCGGGTGGGTCTTCAGCAGGTCGGTCAACGTCTGCCGGGCCTCGCTGGCGCCGCTGCGGCCGCCGCGCATCGTGGCCAGTGCCTGGCCGTAACGCTGGGCGTCGTCCAGGCCATCCTTCTGCCGCCGCGCAAGATCGGCGTACTCGCGTTGCAGTTCGGCCGGGCTGTCGGCACTGAGTACGCGCAGGCGTTCGCGGGCCCAGTTGAAATCGCCACTGGCGCCGCGGCTGAGCTGGCCGATCGGAACCCGCAGCACGCTGCTGGGCAGCAGCGGGTTGATGCCGCGCAGCAGCGGATCGCCCAGGGTCGGGTCGGCCGGATCCACCCGTTCCCTGCGCTCGCCGCTGGGCGTGCGGGTGGTCAGCAGCACCGTGTCCTTCTTCATCTGTTCGGCGCGGGCCTTGGCCTCGCTGATGCGGGTGGTGTTGACCGGGTGGGTGCGCAGGAAGTCGGGAACGCTGTAACCGCCGTCGTTGCCGCGCATTGCCGAGGACATGCGTTCGAAGAAGCCGGCCATTGCATCCACGTCGTAGCCGCTGCGCGACAGCGTGCGGATGCCCAGCCGGTCGGCCTCGGATTCATTGGAACGGGTGTAGTCGATCTGCCGTTGCTGCATCAGGCCCATGCCCGAGCTGATCGCCGCCATGGTGGCGTTGCCCGAGGAGGAGCTGTTGCTGGCCTGGGCGGCGACCACCGCCGCCAGCATGCCCAGCAGGATCGGGATCTGGTCGCGCTGGGCGCGCTCGACTCCGCGCAGCACGTGCTGCTGGGTGACGTGGGCGATTTCGTGCGACAGCACCGCCGCCACCTCGTCCTCGCGCTCGGCCGTCAGCACCAGGCCGGCATTGACGCCGATATAGCCGCCGAGGGTGGCGAAGGCATTGATCTGGCGGTCCTTCATCACGAAGAACGTGTAGGGCTGGCGCGGCTGGTCGCTGTTGGAGCCAAGGCGGGTGCCCATGGTCTGCAGCCAGTCGTTGACCAGCGGATCGTCCAGCAGGTAGCCGTAGTTGCGCAGCTCGCGCAGCATCATCGCGCCGTACTCGGCCTGGCGGGCCGGGGTCAGCAGTTCGCCCGCCGAGGAGCCGATGTCCGGCAGCTTCTCCTGGGCCTGCGCCAGCGGGGCGGCCAGGGCCAGGGTCAGGGCAGCGGTGAGCAGCAGGGGTCGCAAGCGGTCGATCCTCGGGCAAAGTCTGGCCAGCGTGGCAGGGCAGGGGGCAACCATTCGTTAATCAATCCACAGTGTTGCGGGCGTGGCGTGGAAATTCCAGCGCACCGGTACCATATATGGACCGTCGATCCATCGTGGAGTTTCCCGTGACAGCCCAGTCCGCCGGCGCTACCCCCGCCATCACCATCTATTCCACCGCCGTCTGCCCGTACTGCGTGGCCGCCAAGAACTTCCTCAAGAGCAAGGGCCAGCAATGGACCGAGGTCCGCATCGACCTGGACCCGGTCGAGCGCGAGAAGATGATGGCCAAGACCCGCCGTACCAGCGTGCCGCAGATCTTCGTGGGCGACGTCCACGTGGGCGGCTACGACGACATGATGGCCCTGCATCGTGAAGGCAAGCTCGAGCCGCTGCTGGCCGGGCAGGGCCAGGCATGAGCGCGGCCGACGACGGCAGCAAGGACCGGATCGCCGAGTTCACCGATTTCCGCAAGCGCATGAATGAACGCATCCTGGGCGAGCCGAACCAGGTGGTGCGCCGCTTCTTCGCGCTGGACACGCAGACCTACCAGGCCGGCGCGCTGGATGTGAAGACCAAGGAGCTGCTGGGCCTGGTGGCCTCGATGGTGCTGCGCTGCGACGACTGCATCAGCTACCACGTGGCCCAGTGCAAGGACGCCGGCGTGACCCGTGAGGAGTTCTTCGAGACCTTCTCGGTCGGTCTGGTGGTCGGTGGCTCGATCGTGATCCCGCACCTGCGCCGCGCCGTGGATTTCCTCGACCAGCTGGAAGGTGGCGCTGCCGCCCCCGAAGCGCACGAGCACTGACCCCGACGAGCGCCGGGAACCGGGACCTTGCGCCCTTCCCGGTGGTGCCGGCCAGCGGCCGGCACTACCGCCCGCGCGCAGGGGCCTTCCCCGCGATCTCCCTGACCAGGAGCCCCCTTGTTGTTCAAGGGGGCGCGCCGGTAGGCGCGGGGATAAGGTGGAATGCGCGGGCAAGCCGCAGAGCGGTTTGCAGGGGCGCGCCGACAGGCGGGGGTAGAGGTGGAATACGCGGGCAATTCTGCCTTACCCGGCTCGGACTAATTGCCTATTTGGGGTCTCCGAGCCGGGTAAGGCATAATTGCGGGTGAAACTTCCTTTGCGCCGGCGTTTCCGGGCACGTCCGGACGGCGTTTTTCCCCCTGTTCGGAACATCGATCAATGACGCAGAAAATTACGGTCATCCGCGGCGACGGCATTGGCCCGGAAATCATGGACGCCACCCTGTTCGTGCTCGACCAGCTCAAGACTGGCCTGGAGTACGAAGACGCCGACGCCGGCCTGGTGGCCCTGGAGAAGCACGGCGATCTGATGCCGGCGGTGACCCTGGAATCGATCGCGCGCAACAAGGTCGCACTGAAGAGCCCGCTGACCACGCCGGTCGGTGGCGGCTTCACCTCGATCAACGTCAGCCTGCGCCGCCACTTTGACCTGTACGCCAACGTGCGTCCGGCCCACACCTTCCCGAACACCAAGTCGCGTTTCGACAACGTCGACCTGATCACCGTTCGTGAGAACACCGAAGGTGCGTACCTGGCTGAAGGCCAGGAAGTGTCGGCCGACGGCGAGACCGCGTTCTCCGGCACCCGCATCACCCGCAAGGGCTCCGAGCGCATCGTGCGTTACGCCTTCGAGCTGGCCCGCAGCACCGGCCGCAAGAAGGTCACCGCCGTGCACAAGGCCAACATCATCAAGTCGACCTCGGGCCTGTTCCTGGCCGTGGCGCGCGAAGTGGCGGCCAAGTACCCGGACATCGAGTTCCAGGAAATGATCGTCGACAACTGCTGCATGCAGTTGGTGATGCGTCCGGAACAGTTCGACGTCATCGTCACCACCAACCTGTTCGGCGACATCATCTCCGACCTGTGTGCAGGTCTGGTCGGTGGCCTGGGCCTGGCCCCGGGCGCCAACATCGGTGAGAACGCGGCGATCTTCGAAGCCGTGCACGGCACCGCGCCGGACATCGCCGGCCAGGGCAAGGCCAATCCGTGCGCCCTGCTGCTGGCAGCGGCACAGATGCTGGACCATGTCGGCCAGCCGGAAAATGCCGAGCGCCTGCGCAAGGCCATCGTCGCTACGCTGGAAGCCAAGGATTCGCTGACCGGCGACCTCGGCGGCACCGGCAACACGATGGGCTTTGCCAAGGCGATCGCCAGCCGCCTGTAAGCGGCCGGCTGTCGTGCTGCAGATCGTCGCAGGCGATTTCCAGCAGGGCCTCGGGTAGTTGCAGACGGGCCGTCCTTGTACGGCCCGTCTGCGTTTTGAGCTGCACATTTTTCACCGACAGGATGTTATGGATGCCTGAGACGGCTGTGTGGATCCTGGCGGCTGCTGCCGTTTACGTTCTGGGTGTGGCCATCTACTTCGTCTTCTACTGGCCGTGGTCCCGTTCGCAGCGCGCGCTGCGCCGCCTGCGCAGGGATGGGGCGCCCGTTCGCAGCATGCGGCGGTCCGAGGAGCGCGCACTGCAGTTGATCGAGTTTCCGGCAGGGGCGCCGGTTCTCCTGCTGGAAGGGGCCTGCGCGGAATTCGTCATCAGGAGCGTCGATTCTCCTCCCCGGCATGTCCACACGCTGGCTGGCGTGCCGGTGAAGTATCCGGCGGGCCTGAAGCATGCACTGCGCGCTGGTAGCAATACCGCCGAAGTCGTACTGGGCCGCGAGTACGCGATGATCGTGCGGCTCAATGGGGCAAAGCTGACCTCGTAGCGTCGCGCAAGCTCAACGCCAGAAAAATTATCTGTGCGACTAGCGCACAGATTGTGTGCTCGAATGCGGCTGGTTCGTGCGTTCAATGCTCCTCATCCTGTGCCCACTTTCCATTGCACAGGAGCTTGACCATGAACCTCACTGCTTTCGGCCTGGCCAGCCTGATCGGCATGGCCGCCACCGCCCCGGCCGTCGCCGCCGAGTCGTCCCATCCCACCATCCGCCATATGGCCGGCGCTCCGGCTGCCACCTCGCTCGACGCAATGAAGACCGCCGTGCTGGTGATCGACTTCCAGAACGAGTACTTCGATGCCGGCGCCGCCGCGGGCTTTGCCGGGGGCCGCATGGTCATCCCCGATGGCGTGGCGGCCCTGCGGCAGACGCGCCGCGTGGTCGACTTCGCTGATGCCAACGGCATCCGCGTGATCCATGTGCAGCACGTGCTGCCGGCCGGTGCGCCGCTGTTCGCAGAGGGCAGCGTCAACGCGGCGTTCCACCGGGACATGCAGCCGCGCAAGGGCGAGACCGTGGTGCAGAAGGAAAACGTCAGCGTGTTCGCCGGTGCCTCGGCGGCAGTGCTGGACAAGGCGCTGAAGGACGCCGGTGTCGACACCCTGATCGTCACCGGCCTGCAGACCCATGCCTGCGTTGCCGGTGCTGCACGCGATGCCGCTGCAGCGCCGCGCGGCTATCGGGTGATCGTCGCCTCCGATGCCTCTGCCAGCCGCGATCTGGATCTGGCTAATGGCGGGAGCATCGGCCATCGTGCATTGCATGAAGCGTCGCTGGCACAGATCGAGGATGCCTTTGGCGATGTCATGACCACCTCGGCGATCCTGGCCTTGCCGGTGCGCAAGGCCGGCGACGACGCTTGATAAGCTGGCGGGGTCCGCAGCGAGCGGGCCCCGCCGACCGGAGTCACCTCCCGATGGACCATTTCGCCGCCCTGCGAGCCTTGCGCGCGATCGTCGATGCAGGCAGTTTCACTGCCGCCGCCGAGCGGCTGGATACCACCCATTCGGCGATGTCGCGGCAGTTGCGTCAACTTGAAGAGCACCTGCAGGTGCGGCTGCTGGATCGCAACAGCCGGCGACTGTCGCTGACCGAGGCCGGGCGCGACTACTACCGCGAGGCGGTGGCGCTGCTTGACCGGTTGGAGGCCGCCGATGACCGTGCGCGGGCCGGCCAGGCCCAGCCCAGCGGGCGCGTGCGGGTCAGCGTGCCGCAGGTGGTCGCCAGCCAGGAGTTGCCGCATTGGCTGCCTGGCTTCCTGGCGCGCTATCCGCAGGTGGCACTGGAACTGTCGGCCGACGATCAGCTGGTCGATGTGGTCGGCGGTGGCTTCGATCTCGCCCTGCGCATCGCGCCGTCCTTGCCTGACAGCCAACTGGTCGCCCGTGAACTGGCGCGCTGCCCGCGCATCCTGGTTGCGGCACCAGCCTACCTGGCCCGGCATGGACTGCCTCGACAGGTTGCCGATCTGCAGAACCACACGTTGTTGGCATTCAACCCGATTGCGGCGATCACGCCGTGGCAGCTGCACGGGCTGCGTGGTGCCATCGTCAGCGTGGAAGCCGGTCAACGACTGCGCGTGGACGCCACGCCGGCACTGCATGCGGCCGTGCTGGCCGGCATGGGCATCAGTCTGTTCACTGCGCTCACGGTGCAGGAAGACCTGCGCGCTGGCCGGTTGATCCGCGTGCTACCCAGCTGGCACGGTGGCACGCGCTGCTATTTCGCGCTGTATCCCCATGCGCGTGCGCTGGCGCCGAAGGTGCGCGCGCTGGTCGATCATCTTGCCGCGCATTACGCTGCAGCGTCGGGTGCGGAAGGGTAGTTGCACGGCAGCGGTGAGGAGTGGGGATGGAGTCGGTGTATCTGCTGGTCGCGCTGGGCGCGATCGTCGCGGGATTCGTACAGGGCCTGTCGGGTTTCGCGTTCGGCATGGTCGCGATGTCGTTCTGGGCCTGGGGGCTGGATCCCCGGCTTGCGGCGACGCTGTCGGTGTTCGGCGCGCTGGTCGGCCAGTTGCTGGCGGTGTTCACCGTGCGCCGTGGCTTCAACCTGCGCCTGCTGCTGCCGTTCGTGCTCGGTGGGTTGGCGGGCATTCCGCTGGGCGTGCTGGTGCTGCCACAGCTGGACATGGTCTGGTTCAAGGCGCTGCTGGGAGGATTCCTGGCGCTATGGTGCCCGGTGATGTTGATGGCGCGTTCGCTGCCGCCGGTCACCGTGGGTGGTCGTTTTGGCGACGCACTGGCCGGCATGGCCGGCGGTGTGCTCAGTGGCATCGGCGGCTTTGCCGGACCGGTGCCGACGCTGTGGAGCACGCTGCGTGGCTTCGGCAAGGACGAGCAGCGCGCGGTCATCCAGAACTTCAACCTGGCGATGCTGGCGGTGACGATGGCAGTCTATGTCGGCACCGGCATGATCACCCTGCAGATGCTGCCGTACTTCGCCATCGTCGCGCCGGCAATGCTGGTGCCAACGCTGCTGGGGGCCAAGCTGTATGTCGGTATCAGTGAAGCGCGTTTCCGGCAGATCGTGCTGGGGCTGTTGACGGCCTCCGGCGTTGCCATGCTGGCCTCGTCGTTGCCGTTGCTGTTGTCCCGTGGGGCGGCGGGATGAGGGCTTAGGCGGGTCGCAGCATGCGGAAGCGTTGCTCGGCGCTGATCCGGAAATAGTCGGCCGGTCCGCCGCCGCGCAGGATGGTGTCGCTCGCTGCGGTGTCGTAGATGCCGTCGACGAGCAGCTGCGTATCGATATGCACGGCGACCACTTCTCCCAGCACCAGCCAGCCATTGGTGTCGTTACCGGCCGCGTCGCGCAGGCGCACGATCTGCGTGCAGCGGCACTCCATGCTCACCGGGCTCTGCGCCACGCGCGGCGGTGCAACCTGCTCCGAGGCCAGTGGTGTCAGCCCCGCCAATGCGAACTCGTCCACTTCGGGCGCGACTGCGCGGCAGCTTTCGTTCATTGCCTGGGCCAGATCGAAGGTGGCGAGGTTCCAGACAAACTCGCCGGTGGCTTCGATGTTGCGCAGCGAGTCCTTGCGCCCCTGGCTGCTGAAACCAATGATCGGCGGCGTGTAGTTGAAGGCGTTGAAGAAGCTGTAGGGCGCCAGGTTCACATTGCTGTCGGCATCACGACTGGAGATCCAGCCGATGGGGCGCGGGCCGATGATGGCGTTGAACGGATCGTGCGGCAGGCGATGGCCGTCGGCCGGGCGATAGCTGTGGAAGCGGGGAGGGGAGGTATCTGCCATGGGGCGTGGTTCCGCGGAAGTCGAGCGCGCTCGACGCTACAAAAAAGGCCGCGATCCCGACGGACCGCGGCCTTGTCGTTTATGGCATGGATTGGATCAGCGCTGCTGGATCTTCGACAGCAGGCGCAGGAATTCCACATACAGCCAGACCAGGGTCACCATCAGGCCGAATGCGCCATACCATTCCATGTACTTCGGTGCGCGCTGGGCTGCGCCGGTTTCGATGAAATCGAAATCCAGCACAAGGTTCAGCGCAGCAACCACCACCACGAACAGGCTGAAGGCGATGCCCCAGCCGCTTGAGGAATGGATCAGCGGCACTTGGATGTTGAAGAACGACAACACGAACGAAGCCAGGTACAGCAGGGCGATGCCGCCTGTGGCAGCGACCACGCCGAGCTTGAAGTTCTCGGTGGCCTTGATCACGCCGCTGCGGTAGGCGATCAGCAATGCGAACAGGGTGCCGAAGGTCAGCAGCACCGCCTGGAAAACGATGCCGGGGAAGCGCAGTTCGAACAGTGCGGAAATCGCACCCAGGAACAGGCCTTCGACCAGCGCATACATCGGCGCGGTGACTGGCGACCACTCCTTCTTGAAGATGGTGATCAGGGCCAGCACCAGGCCGCCGATCGCGCCGCCCATGGCGTACAGCTTGGCGCCGGCCATCACCTGGCCATAGTCGTCCACGCTCTGGTTCCAGGCGAAGGCGGCGGTCAGCACGGTCAACAGCAGCAGGAGGCCGGTCTTGTTGACGGTGCCGTTGATGGTCATGGCCTGGTCGGGGCTGGTCACCACCGAGCCACTGGCCAGATCGAGGAAGGTCGACTCGGAAAGAGCCGGGTTGCCGCTGCGCATGCGAGGTCTCCGTGCGAAAAGGGGGCGATTCGGCCATCCGGCCGCTGGCTGCGAGCATAGCCGATGACTGCGTAAGCTGTGGTCATGGCGGGGCAGGGCAGGGATTGCGCGTTGACAGTTCGCACGGCGCTTGGCCACAATGGTCAGCTCCCCGGGTCCAGGCCCGAGGGGATTGCAACACCGGGGTATAGCGCAGTCTGGTAGCGCGCCTGCTTTGGGAGCAGGATGTCGGGGGTTCGAATCCCTCTACCCCGACCAATCCACATCACGTCGGATTGGACGCCGTTCCGGTTCGGGCGCCCGTAGCTCAACTGGATAGAGCACCGGCCTTCTAAGCCGGCGGTTACAGGTTCGATTCCTGTCGGGCGCGCCATATAAATCAATGGCTTACGCTGGAGAGGGGGTTGGCTCCGGAAAATCCTCCGGAAAATCCGGGTAGCGTCGTTAATGTTTTGCAGGCTAGTTTGGTCTACGATCATTGATCTGGATGCACTGGATGGCATCCTTTCAGAGGAACAGATGAGCCCATCAGCCGCTCCTGAGACGATCTACGGCGAGATGCTTCTTGAAGTCGCCGGGCTGTACCTTGGTACGCGACAGATAAATGAGTTCGGCCTTCGTCAGTTGAAAGTCCGGGCTGATCGGTTGTGTGCGGTCGACGCTGTGGCCGGCACTGAGATCAAGGGGCACATTGCCTTGCTTTCGGGCGACTCTGATACCGGGCGCCAGTTGTTGGACCGCGCGCTTTCAATGGCGGGAGCTTCCGCAGAGGCGACACTTCGCTACATGCAAGGCTTGCAGCAGCGCGGTTTCTCCAGCGAAGTCGCGGACGTTTTTTTTCGAAATGCTCACGCGTTTGCCGGTAACGTCACGGCTACCAGAGAGGCGAGGCAGATGTTGGCCAGCCATGGATTTCTGGACGCCGCGAACGATTTGAGGACCGAACTGACCAAGATGAACGCGCCCGTGCCAGAGGTGTCCTACGCGCCTGGGGAGCACTTGCTTGCCTATTTCGATGGCGACGGTGTGGCGGATTCCGATACCGCTCCCGTTGTAGCGTTCGCTCGGAATTTTTTGTACCAACAGGGCGTGCTGCTGCATCGCGTTGGCATCTCTGTTGTTCCAGCATCTGATGGGATGCCCTCGGCACTCCTCTACGAGTTGCGAGTTGAGGCATCCATGGATCGAGCCGCTGAGTTGGAGTGGGATCTCTATGGCGAGCTTGAGGCTCAGCGTTTTCCGTTCGAATTGAACCGGCGTATTCTTTTCAGTGTCACGGCGCACTCAACGGAGAGCTGAGCCCACTATGTCGATCACGGAAGATGACCTGCTTGGCTACGCAAAGTCACTTGCAGAGCAAGGTGCGGATGAATGCCAGCTCAGGGCATCCATGAGCCGCTCCTACTACGCCGCATTCCACGCGCTACTGCCGCTTGTCGAGTTGCTCCCGCCGTCGGCGAAGGCACGCGGAAGGGAGGTGACGCACGTTGAAGTCACGGAGCGACTTGTCGAGTGGAAGGTTGATGATGTTTGCGCCGAGCTTTCATCGTTCCGGGATATCAAGGCTCGCGCGCAGCGTGCCATGGATACTGCTCGCAGCAAAAGGGTTATCGCCGACTATCGGCTCGGCAACGATGTGAATCACTCTGATGCGATGGGGCAGATTCACCGTGTGGAGCAGGTAATTCGTGCTGCGAAGACCCTCGTTGGTGTGGTGGAAGCCGATGGGAAAGTGGCAACTGGCTGATACTGCACCCACAAGCGTCTGGCGACGCCTGAACCCTTCGCTGTAACAATCTTTTTTCGTGAGCCGCCTAGCTGTTGCCGGATTCAGGCACGATTGGCAGTGAGTGGTCGTAGACGTGCATCATTGCGTCCGTCTTGTGCCCGCTGGCTTCCTTTTTGTTGCCCTTAGTGTCGGTAACGCCGCGGTGCTTGAGGCTATGTAGACCGAAGCGGTCTTCCTGACTCAGGATCCCGTCCTTCACCGCGTTGCGCATCATGCGCCCCCAGGCGGTCTGCCAACCATCCTCGGTCAACCGCTCCCCGTCCTCGCTGACGAACAGATAGCGGCTCTCGGCCCGGATCGGAATCACTCCCCCGTTCTTCTCCCAGATCGCCGCGCGCCGCGCCCGCAGCATCGCGATCGCTTCCTCGGTCTCGGCCCCCTTGCGCACCAGGTTGTCGCGGCTACCCTTCCGGCGGTCCGTGCGCAGCACTTCGCCATCCACGTGCGCGTCGGTCAGCGTCAGCACCTCGATGCCGCGCAGACGTGCCTGGTAAGCCAGTTCCATCGCGGCCCACAGGTAGGGCGGCACCGCGCCCTTGGCGCGAGGTCCGCGCGCGCTGCATTGCTTCGCGTAGGACTGGACCCGCCGGAACACGTCGACGGCGGGCATTCGGTGGTCCCCTTTCTCCTTGACCTGCTTGATGCCGGCGGCAGGGTTTGTGCTCACGTGATCGTGCTCGCGCGCCCAGCCGAACACACGGCGCAGGTAGCGTAGCCAGTGGTTCGCCTTCGTGGGGTAACCGGGTATGGCTGGATCGCCGGGCTTCTGGCCCGGCCGGCCTTGTGCGATTACGTCGATCAAGCGCCGTATGAACCCAGGCGTCAGCCTGTCCACGGTCGCATCGCCCAAGGTAGTTCCGTTCTTGAGCGGGTAGGCCTTGATGGCCCCGGCATAGTCCTTGTAGCCCGCCTGCGTTGAGGGCTTGAGCTGCGCAAACGCCAAGCTTTCCGCGTGCCGGTCGATCACGAACGCGACAGTGCCGCGCAGTGCATCACCCTGGCGTGCTTCCATGATCGCGTGCAGGTCGGACATGCGCGCGGTCGGGCCGGCCACGGTCTTCTTTCGATAGCCGTAGCCTTCCTCGTGGGGGTTGCGCACTTACCACCGACCGCGGCCGGTGGGATCCCAGTAGATCCCGACCGGCAGCATGGTGTGATCGATGTGCGACGGCAGGTTGGGTGCGGCTTTGCGCGGTCTAGCCATGGTGCTGCTGTGCGTCCTTTCAGATCAGCGAAGCGGGGTAGCTCTCGTTCTCGAAAGCGGAAGTGGTGAGGCCCAGGGCCTCGTTGAGAGCGGCCGTGGTGGTCCAGATTCCTCCCTGGCCGTCGTACTGCACGCGGATCTTGCGCTGCTTGGCCCAGCGTTCCACGGTGGCGAGCCGTGGGCGCTTCCCGGGCCGGCACAGCTCCTGCAAGTCGCGGAACTGAAGAACTTCACCGATCACGGCAAGCCTCCTTGAACTCGCTTCGCCGCTGGCTGCTCGGCCAGCCCCAGCTTGAACTGCAAGACGTTGCCTGGCGCGGTCGGCACGGCGCGCGGGCTTCGCGCTGGCCGGTTGATCCGGCGCCACTCGGCCAGCGCTGCATCGGCGTCGGCCTTCTTGCTGGTCGACCTGCAGCAGCATTCGACAAGGTGGCCACCACCGGCGCTCGCGCGCCGCTCGTCGTGGATGTGGCGCGCGCGGTGGCCGGCGGCGCAGTTTGGCAGGCCTTCGGGATGGCTGATCTGCTTCTGGGTCATGGCTTTTCGCACTCCGCAATGTGGGTTTCCAGCTTTTCAAGCAGGAAGGCGGCTTGCTTGGACCGGTGTTCCCGGTCGAAACGGTTCAGGGCAAACGGGCCGGCGTCGCGCAGCCACTGCAGCGCCTGGACCAGCCAGCGCGCATCGAAGGGGAGCCGGGCACGCGGATCTACCTCGTGCATAAGCGGCACGCAGTCCGGACCGGCCCAGTCTTCGGGGTCGCCACACCAGGATCAGGTGCGGTTCTTGAGCGCGTGTTCCCTCTCCGGCTGCCGCACGCGCGGCTTGTCGAACAGTGCGCGGATCACCAGGCCGCGCTGTGGGCCGTAGTAGACCGGTTCCGCGTTGGCCTCTGCCCAGGAGCCCGGCGTGAACTCGTCCGCATGACGGTACTCCCACCGGCCCGTGAGCTGAGTAAAGCTCGACCATCAGGATGTCCGCCCAGGCGCGCACTTGCTCGGCGACGACGGGGCCGCCTGCCGTGTCAGTCTTTCCGTGCGGCTCGATCAACTGCGCTTTCGTGTGGCTGGCCACCAGCGCCGGCAGGTTCTTCAGCCAGAGCGTTGCACCCTTGGTGAAGGGAGTGCCGAAGTCTTAGGGCTGCACGGTCTGCGTCGGCCGGCCCAGCGCGCTCATTGCAAAGCCATGCGGCTTCGAGTTCCCGACGGCGATGAACTCCACAGGCACGGCCATCAGGCCGGCGAACAACAGCGCTCCTTCAAGGAAGTCGCGCATTCGGTTCGGAAACTTCGGATGTTCAAGGAGAGCTTCTCGTGGATCGTGTTCGCCAGATGTATGCGTCGTTGGCGATCAATGCAATGCTGAGGATGTGAAGCTCTACGTTAGGGATGAGGACTCACTGCCTACTTGGATGTCGAAGGCGCCAAGCCGGAAGAAGGCGCCCAAAAAAGACAGCGATGCTGCTCGGGACACCAAGTCTAAAAAGAAGACACAAAAGAAGCTCGGCTAGAGCAGGGCTATTTTGTTGCGCTGCTTCAAGCACAGCCTAGAACTTCCGAAGGCCTGCGTGGATCAGCGCCTTGCCTAGGATGCTTACCTCGCCGGGATCAGGTCGATAGGCTGGGAAGTCAGTGTTGACGCTGACCACGTACAGCCCATCGCCGCGCCTCTGCAGCATCTTGATCTGCGTCTGGCCACCGATGTTGATGAGGTAGTAGTCGTCGCCGTCGAAGTAGTCACAGCTCGTGTCGATCCACACAATGTCGCCGTCCTCCAGCTTCGGACGCATGGAGGGCCCCCGGCCAGTGATGAGCTGGATGCGGCCAGGCTGGGGCAGGTAGCCGAGCTTCCTGCGCACCTCCCATTCGGCGACCTCGATGCTCTTCACTACCTCCGGGTAGTCCTGGTTGACCATCCCTGCTCCCATCCCCGCACTCCCTTCAAACACGTCGAAGCGAGCATAGCCGGGTGGCGTCTCAATCTCTCGGACTGGCGAGATCCATTCCGCAGGGTCTGCGCCCAACAGCATCTGTCCTTTGCCTGTGGCTAACCAGGTCTCGCTTACGCCCAAACCTTTGGCCGCTGCCAACAGGTTCTCCCCTCGCAGGAACTTGGCTTTGCCGCTGAACCAACCGTTGACACTGGGGGCGGAAATTCCGACCCGGCGAGCAAGTTCCGCTTTGGTGATCTTGGCGTGCTTGATGGCGAGAGTGAGTCGTTCGGCGAGAGTAGTCATTAGGAAAGGCTAATTGCAGTTGGATTAGGACTGGCTGTTGACTGAATAATTAGCTAGTCCTAATCTTTTCGCATGGAAAACCTTACTGCTTCCGAGATCATCGATCGCTTGGGTGGCACCGCCGAGGTGGCCCGTATTTGCCAAATCAAGTCGCCTTCCGTGAGCGAGTGGCGCTCCAAGGGAATCCCTCCGGCCCGTAGGCAATTTCTCGAGCTGCTCAAGCCGGAAGCCTTTGCCGCGCCGCCGGCTGCAGTGGTTCGAACCTTCTCGGACAAGCGCCTGAGCAAGCGCGCGTTGCGCGCCAAGTTGGGCCTGAACAACGACGCGCAGTTGGCCAAGATGCTGCAACTGCGCGTAGAGCTGGTCGAGGCGTGGGCGGAAGAGGATCAGGTGCCCAGCATTCCGCAGGTGCTTCGCTTGCTCGGCATCGAAGAGCCGCCGCCGTCCTGGCGCCCGTGATCCATGACCCTGACGCGAACCGCACCGCCCCGGTCGACGGTGCCTGCAAGGCCATCCCTGGCCGCCTTCCCTGAGTTGCTGATCTCCATGGCGCCAATCCTGCGCCGCCCGAGCCGCCGCCGCGGCAAGTCGATGCACCCGGAGACCCGGCGCGCGAAGCTGCGCGGGCTCGAAGGTGAATCGGTAACGATGGACATCGCAGAACTGCCTACCGAGTGGATGCAGGAGAAGGCGGCGCGCCAATAGGCTGGCCAAGGCAAGCATGCAGCCGCCGCCGTTCGGTTGGATGGGTAGGGGCCCGATGGTCGCCGTCGCAGGCGCAGAGCCTCCAGAAACCTCGCCACCGAGCCCTTGCTGTGCAAGTGCCTGCTCAGAAATGAAGACAAAGCAAGTCTTTGATTCGCATCCAGAGTCAGGCAGACTTCCGAGCCGGCGGTTACAGGTTCGATTCCTGTCCGGCGCGCCATTGGTTGGTGCGACACCGGAACGTAGCTGGCGGATGTGAAGAAGTGCTTGCAAAAGCCTGTCGACTCCACCAGAATGTCGGACTCGCTTCGGCGGACCGGAACTTCGGTGACAGTCCTCGGGCAACGTATCAAGCGTCAACGTCGGCAGCATCGACGGTGAAGCGAAAGTTTCAGTGGTGGCTGTAGCTCAGTTGGTTAGAGTACCGGATTGTGATTCCGGTGGTCGGGGGTTCGAATCCCCTCAGCCACCCCACTGATTCAACCGCATCGGCAACGCCGAAACGGTATTGCAATAAACAGAGTGCACGCTACAATGTGCGTCTGAGTTTCAAGGGCTGTTAGCTCAGTTGGTAGAGCAGTTGACTCTTAATCAATAGGTCCAAGGTTCGAATCCTTGACAGCCCACCAAGACAGAAGCCATCGGGTCCGCCCGGTGGCTTTTCTCTTCAGATGTAACCCTTCGCGATGGATCGCCGGTTGCAGTGCTTGTTTCAACGACGTTGAAGAAAGTACTTGCAACGCCCTCGCGGATCGGGTCATAATTCGCCCCCGATTTCGGGCTGTTAGCTCAGTTGGTAGAGCAGTTGACTCTTAATCAATAGGTCCAAGGTTCGAATCCTTGACAGCCCACCAGACGAAAGCCACTTGGTCCGCCAAGTGGCTTTTTTCTTTATGTCTCCGCTGGCGTGGAGCCGGCTGGAGGATAGCCCCCTTGAGTCAAGGGGGCGCGGCGAAGCCGGGGGGATGTGGGTGTTGATGAGAGGGGCCCGCGCGATGCGCAGCAGCGCGTGGGGCGGCAGCGCGAATGCGCAGCCGCGTCCCCAAGGTTCGAATCCTTGACAGCCCACCAGACGAAAGCCACTTGGTCCGCCAAGTGGCTTTTTTCTTGCCTTCGACAGCATTGGTAGGTCCGCGCCCTGCGTGGATGAGGGCTGTACGAAGCGCGCAATCCACGCATGGCGTGGATCTACTGAAGCACGGCTGAAAACAGCGTCAAATGCGTCATCGACATGTTCAATGCTGTGAGCTGCTTCTCACCGGTTGCCATCGGCATCGCTCCCAATAGATGTTCCGCGCCGAAGGCGCATGCATGAGGAGTGCTTCGATGGCAGTCAGCAAGAGCGTGGGCGTGATCGTGTCCGGGGTGGTGGTGATCGCCCTGTCGGGCTGCAGGGCGGACGACGCCGCCACTGCCGGTGCCGCGCCGGATCACGCGCAGACGGTGGCGCGTGCTGCGGATGTCGAGCATGTTCCCGCGCAGCCGGTCGACCCGGCGATGACGGTGCGTCCGGCCGAGGGGTCGGGGGAGCGGGTGCCGGCGGAGACGGTTGAAATGAAGCGCTCTGAAGACGGCGCGACGCTTGAGGTCCGCAAGCGCGATGCGGCGGTGGGTAGTGATGGTGCAGCCTCCGGGCAGGTGCAGCCCGCGCATTGATCCGGTGGCCCGGGCCTGCATCCGCCGCCCGGGCCGCGTTCTTCATCAAATAGCCTATTCAGTTTTGTGGAAGCCTTCCGCTTTCCGCCCCCGCCTGCAACAATGAACACCTGAGCCGGCCACGCGAAAGTGGCGGAATTGGTAGACGCCCTGGATTTAGGTTCCAGTGCCGCAAGGCGTGGGGGTTCGAGTCCCCCCTTTCGCACCAGGCCGGCCCGTCCCCCGCCCAGTCGGGCATCCCGCGTCAACCCCTGCGCCCGGCCGTGCTGGCGGCGCCGCCCGAATTGGGCGAAACTAAAGGGCTGCGGCAAGCAGGCGCGTCATCGACGTCGTGTCCTTACAACCGTTTCATCCATCATCGAGCCGGGGGCCAGGGCGCCACCGGTGGCAGGAGTCAACATGCAAGCTTCGATCGAAACCATCGGCAACCTGGAACGCCGCCTGAGCTTCTCGCTGCCGGAAGACCGTCTGCAGAGCCACATCAACGGCCGCCTGGGCGAAATCGCCCGCACCACCCGCATCAAGGGTTTCCGTCCGGGCAAAGTGCCGGCCAAGGTGATCGAGCAGCGCTTCGGCGCGCAGGTCCGTGGCGAGGCGCTGGACGGCCTCCTGCGCGAAACCTTCGACGCCGCCGTGCGCGAGCACGACCTGCGCATCGTCGGCAGCCCGCGCATCGACAAGGGTGACGAGGGCGAGTTCTCCTTCGTGGCCACCGTTGAAGTGGTGCCGGACTTCGGTGACATCGACGTCAGCAAGCTGACCGTCGTGCGCCACACCGCCGAGATCACCGACGCCGACATCGACCAGATGATCGAGAACCTGCAGACCCAGCGTCGCAGCTGGTCGCCGGTCACCCGTGCCGCGCAGGACGGCGACCTGGTCGCACTGGAAACCTGGTCGCAGGCCGGTGACGAGCGCCTGCCGGCGGAAGGCACCGAGAAGGGCAGCATCGTGCTCGGTCAGGGCATGATGTTCGAGACCATCGAGCAGGGCCTGGTCGGCATGGCCAAGGACGAAGAGAAGACCCTGGACGTCGAGTTCCCGGCTGACTGGCGCGTGCCGGCGCTGGCGGGCAAGACCGTGCAGGTCACCGTCAAGGTCACTGACGTGTCCGAGCCGGTCGTGCCGGCGGTCGATGAAGCCTTCATCAAGAGCTTCGGCGTGAAGGGCGGCGACGTCGAGCAGTTCCGCAGCGACATCCGTGCCAACCTCGAGCGCGAGCTGAAGGGCGCGCTGATGAACCGCCTGCGTCGTGAAGTCGGCGAGCAGCTGATCGCGGCCTACGCATCGGTGGAAATGCCGCCGCGCCTGGTCGAGAACGAAGCCCGCGCCATGCTGGCCCAGCAGGTCGAGCAGATCCGCCGCAGCGGCCGCAACCCGGGCGAGATCCCGGCCGACGCCCACGAAGGCTTCAAGGACGCTGCTGCCAAGCGCGTGCTGGTCGGCCTGGTGGTCGGCGAAGTGGCCCGCAGCAACGACCTGCGCCTGGAGCCGAAGCGTCTGAATGAAACGATGCGTCTGATCGCTTCGACCTACGAAGAGCCGGAGCAGGTCATTGAGATGTACCGCAACGACCCCCAGCTGATGTCTGGCCTGCAGAACCGCGTGATGGAAGAGCAGGTGATCGACTGGATCGCCGAGCGCGCCCAGCACACTGAAGAAAAGCTGTCGTTCCAGGACGCGATCCGCCAGTAATCCCTGGCGGATTGCCGGATACCCCGCGCCAGCCCTGGCGCGGGGGTGTTTCCCCCCAAGATAGGTACCTCACGAAATGGACAACCGAACCAAAGCCCTGAACATGGTTCCCATGGTGGTCGAGCAGACCAGCCGCGGCGAGCGTGCCTACGACATCTATTCGCGCCTGTTGAAGGAGCGCCTGATCTTCCTGGTTGGCCCGATCGACGATCACATGGCCAACGTGGTGGTGGCGCAGCTGCTGTTCCTGGAAGCGGAAAACCCGGAAAAGGACATCAGCATCTACATCAACTCGCCGGGTGGCGTGGTCACCGCCGGCATGGCGATCTACGACACCATGCAGTACATCAAGCCGGACGTGAGCACCATCTGCGTCGGCCAGGCCGCCTCGATGGGCGCGCTGCTGCTGGCTTCCGGTGCAGCCGGCAAGCGCTATGCGCTGCCGAACTCGCGGGTGATGATCCACCAGCCGCTGGGCGGCTTCCAGGGCCAGGCCACCGACATCGACATCCACGCACGCGAGATCCTGACCCTGCGTGCGCGCCTGAACGAAGTGCTGGCCAAGCACACCGGCCAGTCGCTGGAGACCATCGCGCGTGATACCGAGCGCGACAACTTCAAGAGCGCGGTCGATGCGGTCGCCTACGGCCTGGTCGACCAGGTCCTGGAGCGTCGTCCGGAAGAGTCGATCCAGGCCGGCTGACCGGCACTCACGGGGCCATGGCAGGCCCCGTTCCTGCAGGGTCGGGTGGACTGATGTCCTTCCGGCCCTGTGTTATTCTCGAATCGAACCCCCGTTCAGCGGGTGGCGTAACTGGGTAAGCGAAGCATGAGCGAAGACCGCCAAGGTCGTTCCACGGACACCGGCAAGATCCTCTACTGCTCTTTCTGCGGCAAGAGCCAGCATGAAGTGCGCAAGCTGATTGCCGGTCCGAGCGTGTTCATCTGCGATGAGTGCGTGGAGCTGTGCAACGACATCATCCGTGAGGAGCTTGAGGAAAAGGCGCAGTCGGCACGCAGTTCGCTGCCCAAGCCGCGCGAGATCCTCGAGGTGCTCGACCAGTACGTGATCGGCCAGAACCGCGCGAAGCGGACGTTGGCCGTGGCCGTGTACAACCACTACAAGCGCATCGAGAGCCGCCAGAAGAACGACGAAGTCGAGCTGGCGAAGTCGAACATCCTGCTGGTCGGTCCGACCGGTTCGGGCAAGACCCTGCTGGCCGAGACCCTGGCCCGCCTGCTCAACGTGCCGTTCACCATGGCCGATGCCACCACGCTGACCGAAGCCGGTTACGTGGGCGAGGACGTGGAGAACATCATCCAGAAGCTGCTGCAGAAGTGCGACTACGACGTCGAGAAGGCACAGCAGGGCATCGTCTACATCGATGAAATCGACAAGATCTCGCGCAAGAGCGAGAACCCGTCGATCACCCGCGATGTGTCCGGCGAAGGCGTGCAGCAGGCCCTGTTGAAGCTGATCGAAGGCACCGTGGCCAGCGTTCCGCCGCAGGGTGGGCGCAAGCATCCGCAGCAGGAATTCCTGCAGGTGGACACCAAGAACATCCTGTTCATCTGCGGCGGCGCGTTCGCTGGGCTGGACAAGGTGATCCAGCAGCGTTCCAACGACGCCGGCGGCATTGGTTTCGGCGCCAAGGTGAAGAGCAGCGAGCGCAAGCAGGAAGTGGGCAAGGTGCTGGCCGAAGTTGAGCCGGAAGACCTGATCAAGTTCGGCCTGATTCCCGAGTTCGTGGGCCGCCTGCCGGTGGTCGCGACCCTGGAGGAGCTGGACGAGCCGGCCCTGATCCGCATCCTGACCGAGCCGAAGAACGCCATCACCAAGCAGTTCAAGAAGCTGTTCGAGATGGAGAACGTCGAGCTGGAGTTCCGTCCGGACGCGTTGTCGGCCATCGCCAAGAAGGCGCTCAAGCGCAAGACCGGCGCCCGTGGCCTGCGTACCATCGTCGAATCGGTCCTGCTGGACACCATGTACGACCTGCCGTCGCAGGAAAACGTCAGCAAGGTTGTCGTGGATGAATCGGTGATCGAGCACAAGTCCGAGCCGTACCTGATCTACCAGACCCCACCGGCCCCTGAACAGAAGGCCGCTGGCGCCGAGTGATTCTTTCAACTTGTTGAATAGAAAGAATTTTCTCGGAACGTCTTGCATCTGAAAGCCGATGGCCCCATAACGGGGCCATCGGCTTTTTTTGTCTCCGGAAGATGCCCTCCCGGAGACGGTTTTCCCCTTCCCTGGAGCCCCCATGGCCCGTTCCCCAAGTGAGACCCTCGACCTGCCGGTCCTGCCGCTGCGCGACGTAGTGGTATTCCCGCACATGGTCATCCCGCTGTTCGTCGGCCGCGACAAGTCCATGCATGCGCTGGAACAGGCAATGGAAGCGGACAAGCGCATCCTGCTGCTGGCGCAGAAGTCGGCCGAGACCGATGACCCGCAGGCCGCCGACCTCTACCAGGTCGGCACCCTGGCGCAGGTGCTGCAGCTGCTGAAGCTGCCCGACGGCACCATCAAGGTGCTGGTCGAAGGCCTGTCGCGCGTGCAGGTGACCAGCGTCAGCGAGCGTGATGGCTCGCTGCACGGCCAGGCCGTCGAAATCGAGGCCACCGACGCACGCGAGCCGCGCGAGATCGAGGCCATCGCCCGCTCGCTGATGTCGCTGTTCGAGCAGTACGTCAAGACCAACCGCAAGCTGCCGCCGGAGCTGCTGCAGACCCTGGCCGGCATCGATGAGCCGACCCGCCTTGCCGACACCATCGCCGCGCATATCAGCGTGCGGTTGTCGGACAAGCAGCGCCTGCTGGAAACGCTGGCCGTGGGCGAACGCCTGGAGATGCTGGTCGGTCTGGTTGACGGCGAGATCGACGTGCAGCAGATGGAAAAGCGCATCCGCGGCCGCGTGAAGTCGCAGATGGAAAAGAGCCAGCGCGAGTACTACCTCAACGAACAGATGAAGGCCATCCAGAAGGAACTGGGCGACCTCGACGACGCGCCGGGCGAACTGGAAGAGCTGGCCCGCAAGATCGCCGAAGCGGGCATGCCCAAGCCGGTGGAAGCCAAGGCGCGCAACGAACTCAACAAGCTCAAGCAGATGTCGCCGATGTCCGCCGAAGCAGCGGTCGTGCGCAACTACCTGGAGTGGCTGCTGGGCGTGCCGTGGAAGAAGCGCAGCAAGGTGCGCAAGGACCTGAAGGCCGCGCAGGACACCCTCGATGCCGATCACTACGGCCTGGAGAAGGTCAAGGAGCGCATCCTTGAATACCTGGCGGTGCAGTCGCGGGTGAAGCAGATGAAGGGCCCGATCCTGTGTCTGGTCGGCCCGCCGGGCGTGGGCAAGACTTCGCTGGGCCAGTCCATCGCCAAGGCCACCAACCGCAAGTTCGTGCGCATGTCGCTGGGCGGCGTGCGCGACGAAGCCGAGATCCGTGGCCACCGTCGTACCTATGTCGGTTCGATGCCGGGCCGCATCGTGCAGAACCTCAACAAGGTCGGCAGCAAGAACCCGCTGTTCGTGCTGGACGAGATCGACAAGATGTCGATGGACTTCCGCGGCGATCCGTCCTCGGCGCTGCTGGAAGTGCTCGACCCCGAGCAGAACAACGCATTCAACGACCACTACCTGGAAGTGGACCTGGACCTGTCCGAAGTGATGTTCGTGGCCACCTCGAACTCGCTCAACATTCCGGGTCCGCTGCTGGACCGCATGGAAGTCATCCGCATCCCCGGTTACACCGAGGATGAGAAGCTCAACATCGCCACCCGTTACCTGGCTCCCAAGCAGATCAAGGCCAACGGCTTGAAGCCGGAAGAGCTGGAGATCGGCAGCGATGCGATCCAGGACATCGTGCGCTACTACACGCGCGAATCCGGCGTGCGCAACCTGGAACGCGAGATCGCCAAGATCTGCCGCAAGGTGGTGAAGGAGATCGCGCTGGGTGGACCGCAGCCGGTGGCGAAGGCGAAGAAGGGCGCGCGCAAGTCCAAGGCGCTGGTGAGCGTGTCGAGCAAGAACCTGGACAAGTACCTGGGCGTGCGTCGCTTCGACTTCGGCCGTGCCGAAGAAGAGAACGAGATCGGCCTGGTCACCGGTCTGGCCTGGACCGAAGTCGGTGGCGATCTGCTGCAGATCGAATCGACGCTGGTACCGGGCAAGGGCCAGCTGATCCTGACCGGCCAGCTCGGCAACGTGATGAAGGAATCGGCATCGGCGGCGTTGTCGGTGGTGCGTTCGCGCGCCGAGCGCTTCGGCATCGATGCGGACTTCCTGCAGAAGCACGACGTGCACCTGCATGTGCCCGATGGTGCGACGCCGAAGGATGGCCCCAGTGCCGGTGCGGCAATGGTCACCTCGCTGGTGTCGATGCTGACCAAGGTGGCCGTGCGCGCCGATGTGGCGATGACCGGCGAAATCACCCTGCGCGGTCGCGTCACTGCGATCGGCGGCCTGAAGGAGAAGTTGCTGGCTGCCCTGCGCGGCGGAATCCGCACGGTGATCATCCCTGATGAGAACCGCAAGGATCTTGCCGACATTCCGGCCAACGTCACCCGCGATCTGGAGATCGTGCCGGTGAAGTACATCGAGGAGGTGCTCGATCTGGCGCTGGAACGTCCGCTGGCACCGAAGAAGGCGCGCAAGAGTGCGCAGCGCGTCACGGTGCGCAGCAAGGCCAAACCGAGTGGAAACGCGCGCGTCAAGCATTGATGCGTCCTGTCGAAATGCTTGAAACCCGCGTCGTTGCTGGCTTTCCAGCTTGCGTGGGGGTAGGGCCGCTGGTATAAAAGCAGCACTCGCGAATGAGTGATCGCAGTCAGCGCTCACTGAATTCGGCGAACCGTTTCCACATGGCAACCGCATGCAGACGTCGTGCGGTTGCTTCCCTGTCGAATACGCGGAACCCACCGCCAAAGGAGTTGTAAAGAATGAACAAGACCGAATTGATCGATGCCGTTGCTGAAGCTGCCGACCTGACCAAGGCCGAGTCCAGCCGCGCTGTCGATGCCGTCGTTGCTGCCGTCACCAAGGCGCTGAAGGACGGCGATGCGGTCACCCTGGTTGGCTTCGGTACTTTCCAGGTCCGCGACCGTGCTGCCCGCACCGGCCGCAACCCGAAGACCGGCGACACCATCAAGATCGCTGCTTCGAAGAATCCGTCGTTCAAGGCTGGTAAGGCCCTGAAGGATGCTGTAAACTAAGCGGCTCGCTGGGGTGCTTAGCTCAGCGGTAGAGCGTCTCCTTTACACGGAGAGGGTCGGGGGTTCGAAACCCTCAGCACCCACCACAGCACCGCGGTAAGTTTGAAATGTGGAGCGGTAGTTCAGCTGGTTAGAATGCTGGCCTGTCACGCCGGAGGTCGCGGGTTCGAGTCCCGTCCGCTCCGCCATTTTCAACGAGGCCCCCGGCCGAAAAGCTGGGGGCCTTGTTTTCTCTCCAACCACCCGGTTGCAGAGAAAACAAAGAGGTCTGCAATACGGAGCGGTAGTTCAGCTGGTTAGAATGCTGGCCTGTCACGCCGGAGGTCGCGGGTTCGAGTCCCGTCCGCTCCGCCATTGCAAAACTCTTAAATCCTCGTGAAAAAACTTTGAAAAAAGTGTTCAGCGGGGTAGGTTTTCAGGAAGTCTTCGGATATACTGAGCGCCTGCAAAGTTTCAAGCGCGGAGCGGTAGTTCAGCTGGTTAGAATGCTGGCCTGTCACGCCGGAGGTCGCGGGTTCGAGTCCCGTCCGCTCCGCCAACTCTAAGAGCCCTCGACGCAAGTCGGGGGCTTTTTCTTTGCGTCGTTTTCATCGTTTGATGCGCGCGATCGTGTCGATCGCCTGGCCATGATCGCGGCAGACCCCGCCGGCACTGCTTTTGGTCCACGCCGCGAAGCGGGTTACACTGCCGGGCTCGCCAATCAAGCCTTGTGATTCCTCACCATGCTGCAGAAACTCCGCGACAAGACCTCAGGCTGGATCGTTACCGTGATCCTGGGGCTGCTGATGATTCCGTTCCTGTTCGTCATCGACAACAGCTACCTCGGTGGCGTCGGCGCACAGAACGTCGCCAAGGTTTCGGCACCGCCGACCTGGTGGCGCTCGGCACCGTCCTGGTGGCCGGTGCGCATGATGTGGCAGCACCATGAGATCAGCGCACAGGATTTCCGCACCCGTTTCGAGCAGGAACGCATGCGCGAACGCCAGCAGCAGGGCGAGAACTTCGACCCGCGCGCGTTCGAAAGCACCGAGAACAAGCTGGCCGTGCTCGACCAGTTGATCGACGAGCAGGTCGTGCGCCTGGTCGGTGAGCAGGCCGGTGTCGTGATTGGCGACGGCGCTGTGCGCGAATACATCACCACCATTCCGGGCTTCCTGGGCGCCGATGGCAAGTTCAGCGAGAGCAATTACCGTCTGGCCCTGGCCGGTGGCAATCCGCCGCGCACGCCGACCCAGTTCCAGGAACTGGTACGTGAGAGCCTGCAGCAGTCGGTGATCCCGTCGGGCCTGCAGAACTCCGGCTTTGTCACCCAGGCCGAGACCGAGCGTTTGTTGAAGCTGCTGGGCGAGACCCGCGATGTGGAGCTGGCCGCACTGCCGGAAGTTCCGGTTGATACCGCGCCGGTGACCGATGAGCAGATCAAGCAGTGGTACGACAGCCATGGCAAGGATTTCCGCCAGGCCGAATCGGTGTCGCTGGAATATGTCGAGCTCAATGGTGCGAACCTGCCGGCGCCGACCGCGGCCGACGAGGCGACCCTGCGCAAGCGCTATGAAGACGAAAAGGCCAAGTTCACCACCCCGGAACAGCGCCAGGCGGCGCATATCCTGATCACCGGCGACGGTGCTGAAGCCAAGGCCGCCAAGCTGGCGGTTGAAGCAAAGGCGGCAGGTGCCGATTTTGCCGCGCTGGCCAAGGCAAACTCGGAAGATCCCGGTTCCAAGGCGCAGGGCGGTGACCTGGGTTGGGTGGAACGTGGCGCGATGGTCAAGCCGTTTGAAGACGCACTGTTTGGCGCCAAGGCCGGTGAAGTGATCGGCCCGGTCAAGACCGACTTCGGCTTCCACATCATCAAGGTCGCTGCGGTTCGTGGCGGCCAGGGCAAGTCGTTTGAAGAAGTGCGTGACACCCTGGCAGCCGAGCAGCTGAAGGCCGACGGTGAGCGTGGCTTCAACGATCTGGCAGGCCGCCTGGTCGATGCCATCAACAAGAGCCCGAGCGACCTGGCCGCAGCCGCCAAGGACGTCGGCCTGTCGATGCAGACGCTGGGCCCGATCACGCGCACCACCGCCACCGGCATTGCCGCTGATCCGGCCGTGCTGCGTGCTGCCTTCTCCGATGTCCTGGTGCAGGACGGTACCGCCAGCGATCCGATCGCCCTGGGTGGCAGCAGCAACCACAGCGTGGTGATCCGTGTTGCCGCGCATACCCCGGAGCAGGCGATGCCGTTGGACAAGGCGCGTGAGCAGGTGATCGCCGCGATCCGTGCCGACCGTCAGCGCCAGGCCGGTGACAAGGCCGCTGATGCCCTGCTGGCCAAGCTGAAGGCGGGCGCGACCCTGCAGTCGCTGGCCGCCAGCGAGAAGCTGCAGCTGAGCCCGATGCCGGGCCTGCCGCGCAGCCAGCCGGTGCCGACCCCGGAGATCAACCGCGCGATCTTCAGCGCGCCGGTGCCGGCCGAAGGCAAGCCGAGCTACGGCAAGGTCGATGTCAACGGCCATGCGCTGGTCTTCGCGGTGAACAAGGTCAACCCGGGCGACATCAAGGAAGTGACCGCCGAGCAGCAGAAGCAGCTGAAGGACCAGCTGAGCCAGATCGACGGCATGGCTGCGGCCAAGGCCTACATCGAGGCGATGCGCAAGAATTTCTTGATCCAGACCACCGAAGCGAACCTGTAAGCCCTCTGGCGAGCAGGAACGAAAAGGCCCGGCGTTGCCGGGCCTTTTTTGTGCGAGAGCGCTGCTGGAGATTGAACTGTAGAGCCGAGCCTATGCTCGGCTTGTCATGAACCCCGACAGGTCGCAGGCAAGAAAAAGCCGAGCACAGGCTCGGCTCTACACGGGGAGGCGCTTGGCCTGTCCGTCAGTCTTCGACGCGCAGTACCGCGCCTGGCTTCAGCACGCTGCTGCCGCTCAAGCCGTTCAGCGACAACAATGCCTTCACCGGCATGCCGTAGCGGCGGGCGATGGTCCATGCCGATTCGCCGTTGCGCACGGTGTGGCGGCGGTTGCGCGGGCGATCAGCAGCCGACGCGACCACCTTTGCCACCTGCGGGCTCGGCGCAGCGCTGGCCAGTGCGGTGGCAACGGCCGTGCTGGCGATGTCGGCAACGTTCGCATTGGACGCCGAAACAGGGGCCAGTACGCGGGCCGTGCCCGACGGGCGGTTGCCGGCGGCCAATGCCGGATTCAAGCGGGCGATCTTCGCCGGGTCCAGGGCGCGCTGGGCGGCCCACTGCTGGACGCTGGTGCCCGCCGGCAGGGTGTGGTCCTTCAGCACCGGTACGGTGCGGTCCAGCGAGGCCATCACGCCCGGCTGGTCTTCCACGTCTTCCAGCACGCAGGCCAGGGCATGCAGCTTCTCGACATAGGCGTGGGTGACCGGCGACAGCCCGGGCAGGCCGGCCGGCTTGGCGTTCTGCGCGTTCATGCCGGCCTTGCGCATGGACTGCAGCACGCGGTACTCGCCGGCGTTGTAGGCCATGGTGGCCAGGCGCCAGTCACCGCCAAACATGCCATGCAGGGTCTTCAGGTAGCGCACGGCGGCCTGGGTGGACTCCACTGCCGACAGCCGGCCGTCGTAGTTGTTGCTCATCGGCACGCGATGGTTGCGTGCGGTGGTGGCGATGAACTGCCACAGGCCGGTCGGGCCGCTGCCGTTGCGGGCATTGGGCCGGTAGCCGCTTTCGACGAAAGGAATCAGGGCGAATTCGGTGGGCAGGTTGGCTTTGCGCAGCTCTTCGACCACATAACCGAACAGCACCAGCGCGTCGTCATCCTGGTTGGCCAGCCGCGAAGGGGCGTGGGCGAACTGCTTCTGCCAGCGCGGGCTGGTCGCATCGGCGTCGCAGGTAGGTTCAGCCAGGCCGTCGCGGAAGCTGGAGAAGATCTCCTGGCCGTTGCGGACCGATGCGGCCGGCAGCGTTGACGGATCCAGTGGCAGGGCCGAGGCGGCGGTCAGGTTCTGGCTGATGCCGGCGCCCAGCGATTGTGCGCCGGCAGTTCCGGCCAACCCCAGGACAAGACCCAGGGCCAGCGGCAGACTTCGGCGACTCATGCGCGGAAGCCGTCTTTCCAGTGCCGGAGACCGGCCATGACGTCGACGTCGTCCACGACCTCGCGCCCCAGGTGCGCCGACACGGCCGCGCGGATGGGCGCAGTGTGGGTACGCAGGAACGGATTACAGGCAATTTCATCGGCCAGGGATACTGGCAGGGTGGAACGGTCATCGCGGCGCATGGCCAAAGCCTCCTCTTGGCGCTGCAACAAGGCAGCGTTGGCGGGGTCGACATGCCGCGCGAAGACGGCATTTGACACGGTGTACTCGTGAGCGCAACACAGCAGCAGCTGCGCGGGCAGGGCACCCAGCTTGCGCATCGATGCCAGCAGCTGGGACGGCGTACCTTCGAACAGGCGTCCACAGCCCAGGCTGAACAACGAATCTCCGCTGAAAAGCTGTTCAGCGGTGTGAAACGCGATGTGGCTGCGGGTGTGCCCGGGGACGGATAGTACGTGGAACATCTGGCCTAATGCCTGAACACGTTCACCTTCACCAACCCGCTCGGTGGCCATCGGGATGCGCTCTTCGACCGGTGCGACCACGCGCACGCCGGCGAAACGCGCCTGCAGCGCCGCTACCCCGTCGATGTGGTCGTCGTGATGATGGGTGAGCAGGATGGTGTCCACGCGCACGCCTTGGTCGGCCAGCGCCAGTATCGGCGCAGCGTCGCCGGGATCGACGACCACGGCAGCGCCGTCGTCGGCGATCAGCATCCAGATGTAGTTGTCCGCAAATGCGGGCAGGGCAGTCAGTCGCATAGAATTGGACCATGCCCGCGCTGCAGAGCACCCGTCAAGCGAGCCAGGCCCCGTGGTTCGACAGCGAACCGGCGGAGGCCTTGCGCGTGCTCGAACGGCAACTGCTGCTGCCGCAGCTGTCGCTGTTGCCGGCCCGGCCCTGGTTGTGGATCGCCCCCAGCGCCGCCTGGCTGGCTGATGCGCAGCTGGGCGGGCGTGGCCTGCGGCTGCATCGCGAGGGCACTGGCTACGCTGGCGATACCCGCTGCGCACTGCCGTTGCCGCTGCCCAACGAGAGCGTCAACGCCATCGTGCTGCAGCATGTGACCGTCGGTGATGCCGACCATCTGCTGGACGAATGCGAGCGCGTGTTGATGCCCGGCGGCCATCTGTGGCTGACCAGCCTCAATCCGTTCAGCCCGTTCCGCACCCGCTGGCGCCAGCACGGGCTGGCGGTACGCACGCCGCAGCGCATCCGCCAACTGCTGCAGCGCCACGGGCTGGAATGCGAGGACACGCGCTACCTGGGGCCGATTTGGCAGGGGGCCGGCAGCCGCCATCGCGGCGGCTGGGCCCCCCTGCGCGCGGCCTGCCTGTTCCACGCCGAGAAACGCACGCTGGCCCTGCCCGGGCCGACCCCGTTGCCCGTGCGCTGGCACGGCACCGTTGCTACCTGATCTGGAGTTGTATTGAAAACCATCGAAATCCACACCGACGGTTCCTGCCTCGGCAATCCCGGCCCCGGTGGCTGGGCGGCGCTGCTGCGTTACAAGGGGCATGAGCGCGAACTGAGCGGTGGTGAAGCGCATACCACCAACAATCGGATGGAGCTGATGGCGGCCATTTCCGGCCTGGAGTCGCTGACCGAGCCCTGCGAGATCGTCCTCTACACCGATTCGCAGTACGTACGGCAGGGCCTGACCCAGTGGCTGCCGGGCTGGATCCGCAAGAACTGGAAGACCGCCGGCGGTGACCCGGTGAAGAACCGTGAACTGTGGGAGCGCCTGCAGGCAGCCACGCTGCGGCACCAGATCGATTGGCGCTGGGTGAAGGGCCATTCCGGCGATCCGGACAATGAACGCGTGGATACCCTGGCCCGCAACGCCGCGATCCAGATCCGCGACGGCAGCCCGGTAAACTGAGCCCATGCGTCAGATCATCCTTGATACCGAAACCACCGGCCTGGAGTGGAAGAAGGGCAACCGCGTCGTCGAAATCGGCTGCGTCGAGTTGTTCAAGCGCCGCCCGACCGGCAACACCTATCACCAGTACCTGAAGCCCGACTGCGAATTCGAACAGGGCGCGCAGGAAGTCACCGGCCTGACCCTGGAATTCCTGGCCGACAAGCCGCAGTTCGCGCAGGTCGTGGAGGAGTTCCTGGCCTTCATCGATGGCGCCGAACTGATCATCCACAACGCGGCGTTCGATCTGGGCTTCCTCGACAACGAGCTGTCCCTGCTCGGCGAGCAGTACGGGAAGATCACCGATCGCTGCACGGTGATCGATACCCTGGCGCTGGCGCGCGAGCGTTTCCCGGGCCAACGCAACTCGCTCGATGCGCTGTGCAAGCGGCTGGGCGTGGACAACTCGCACCGCGCCCTGCATGGCGGTCTGCTGGATGCGCAGATCCTCGGCGATGTGTACATCGCGCTGACCTCGGGCCAGGAGGAGATCGGCTTCGGGCTGGGCGATGACGATGCCGGTGGCGCTGCGGCGTTGCAGGCGTTCGATGCGTCCAAGCTGCTGCCGCGCCCGCGCGTGGTGGCCACGCCATCGGAACAGGAAGCGCACGCGGCGCGTCTGGAGCGGCTGCGCAAGAAAGCTGGCCACGCGTTGTGGGATGGCCCGAAGGTGGAAGAGGCTGCGAGCGCGTAGGACGCATGGCGGGGTGACAGGTGCGAAATGCAGCCACGCATGGCGTGGCTCTGCGGTAGATCCACGCCATGCGTGGATGCCGTTGCTCAGTGGCAGCGCACCAGGATCACGGTGATGTTGTCCGATGACGCGCCAGCGCAATCGCGCTGCCGCCCCACAATTTGCGTTGCAAATCGTGGGCCCCGTCTCACCAGCATCCATACCCCCGCCGCTTCGCGGCCGCCCCCTGACTCAGGGGGCTTCCCTCCAGCCGGCTTCAGTGGCAGCGCACCAGGATCACGGTGATGTTGTCCGAGCCGCCGCCGTCTAGGGCGGTGGCGACCAGGCTGTCCACGCATTCCTGCGCGCTGGCATCGTCGAAGGCGAGGGTGCGGGCGATGCCGCGATCATCCACTTCCTCGGTCAGGCCATCACTGCACAGCAGCAACTGCATGCCCGGGCGCAGCTCGCCGCTGGTGGTCGCCACATTCAGGTGTGCCGGGTCGGTGACGCCCAGTGCCTGGGTGACCACGTTGCGGTGCGGATGGGCGCGCGCCTGCTCGGCGGTCAGGTTGCCCTGCGCGACCAGTTCCTGCACCACGCTGTGGTCCTGGCTGAGCTGGGCAAGCTGGCCATCGCGCCACAGATAGGCGCGGCTGTCGCCGACCCAGGCCACTTCGTAGCGGTTGCCCTGCACCCGTGCAGCGACCACGGTGGTGCCCATCGGCAGGCTGTCGTTGCGCCGGCGCGAGGCGCGGATGATCTCTTCGTCGGCCGTGCGGATCGCCTGCGCCAACGGCGCGCCACGGCGGATCTCGCGGACGATGGTCTCGCGCGCCAGCGCGCTGGCCACTTCGCCGCAGGCGTGCCCGCCCATGCCGTCGGCCACCAGCCACAGGGCCAGCTCGCCGTCACCGTAATAGGTGTCCTCGTTGAGCTCGCGGCGCAGGCCGGGGTGGGTGAGATGTCCGAATTCGATCATGGTGGGTGCTGGGGACGGGGTAATGCCGGGGAGAACGGCATCATCACGGCCAAGCGGACATCCGGCAAGCCATGCAGTCAGGAAAATTTCACTTCGCAGGCCATAATGACTTGTCGTCAGCCGCGCTTCCTCGTATGATGCGCGTCCCCGGTTCGCCGGGGAACATCTGGAGAGGTGGCAGAGCGGTTGAATGTACCTGACTCGAAATCAGGCAGGCGTTTATAGCGCCTCGGGGGTTCGAATCCCCCCCTCTCCGCCAGATACTTGAACTAAGCCCTTGATATTCAAGGGCTTTTTTCATTTATGGCCTGGCTGGTATGCCATCTGGTATGCCATGAGGAGCTGGCTGCTGCTGGATCACTCTGGACGTCTGCACGCCTGCAATTAGCGCAGATATGCCTTGCTGAAAGGGGCGTTTGCATGCCATCGATCGCTAGACTGGGCAGTTCACGACGCTGTGCGCCTTGCGACTGGCTCCGCTGGTCTTTACTCGTCCTGGCGAGCTGCGTAAGGCGGAGGTGCAGGCGTGGGCCGACTATCTGGACAGCCTGCGTGCAGGTAACGTCGCCCCCTAGACTCTAAACCGCCCCGCTACTGATGGCGGGTGACGTCGTTCTTTCGAGACGGGTCATGATGTCAGGCTAGAGCTCCGGGGCTTCAATGCGCCGTAGCGTTGCGCGACTGGTTGGTTGGCCCTTGGTCTCGACGCTTAGGATGCAGGCGAGCAGGCGCACCTTCATTCTCTCTCTTGGTCTGGCAAGCTTTGTGGACGGAGTAGATGAAGGGGGTCCTGTAGGTGCGTTGTTATCCTCCTTTAAAAATCAATAGCTTACAAAGAAATTCAGTCGATCAACTGCAGAAGTTGGAAAAATAACTGTTCCTTCTTGAAAAAAGTATCGCATCTAAGATCTTTGATGATGTATGCTTACATCATCAAAGAGAGGAAGTGCTATGCGAAAGACAGTTCACTTCGAGAAGCGGATGTCCCAGCGGGGCATCAACAAGGACATGGTTCAGCTGGTCATGGAGTACGGCGAGCAGCAGGGGGACAAGCTCATCCTCAGTCGCAAGGCCGCCGAGCGCCTGATGCATGCGGCACGCACCCTGGCCAAGATCCTGGACAAGGGCGGTTTGGTCGTTGTTGCTGCCGGCGAATCCCAGCTGACCACTTACAACTACGAAGGCCGGAGTCATTGAACATGACCGACAGCAAAGCAGGGCAGGTACTGTTTCAGTTGACCGATCAGCTGCGCGGGCCGCTACGCACGGAGGACGCGCAACTGCTGGCATTTCAATTGCTGGTCTGGGCACATCTCGGCGAAGAGCATCAGATTCATCCAGCCGATATGGCAGAGACGGCGCTCCACGGTGGCTCCCGGGAAATTGTCGAAGCGCTCAACCGTCTCTCCATGTCTGACGGTCTGCTGGGGCATGCATTCAGCGGGGCGGCAAGCCATGCCCGTGCGGCGGGTACGGATATCGAGAGCGCCTTGTCTGCTGCCAAGCGTCTGGCCGATGGTGGCATCTTCGAGCGTTTCTTGCCGGCCGATATCGCGGCAGAACTGGCAACGCCACGCGATGCGTCACTTGGATTACCCAAGGAGCTGGTCGCCATGGTGGCCGAATTGGCCGTCGGGTTCGAAGCTCGTTCTGTCTACTGCCCGTGGGAGATGGAAGGGCAACTGATCAGTGCGACGCTCTGCGAAGCGATTGAAGTTTTCGTGGAAACGCCTTACCTGTCGCCGTTGGTTGCGCTTTTTGCCCTCTTCCACAAAGGCGAAATCCTTTGCGAGGTGGCTGATCCGTTGGCAACGCCCACAGCGATCAAAAGCGGTCGTCTGAAAAAATTTGATTCGGCGATGTCTTTCCCACCCTTCGGAATGCTACCAAAGAGCGAGGTGGCGAACCAGGACATTTATGGCCGTTTCCCGATCAAGCAGGCAACGGTTACGGGCCTGATGATCCAGCACATCCTGGCACAAACCGATGGCCGTGCCGTGATCGTTGTGCCAAACAGTTTCCTGTTTGGTCCCGGCAGGGATCGTGACTTGCGACAGTACCTGCTGGAAAAGGGCTGGGTGACGGCGGTCGTTGGCTTGCCAGGTGGGATCTACAAGAACACTGGCATCGGCAGTGGCTTGCTGCTTCTTGATACCCGTCGTTCCAATGACCGGGTCGGCTTCATCGATGCGGGCCAGCCCTATTTTTGCCAATCGATCAACCGCACCCGGAAGGCGCTGATCAACACCGGCGACATCGTTGCCTACTGCAATGCACTTTCTGAAGGTGACACTGAGCGGGCAAGTGCCCTGCTAGGCCAGGATCTGGCAGTGACTGCCACCTTCGAAGAACTCCAGTCGAACGATTTTTCATTCGCTGTTGAGCGCTATGTGGTCTCGGAATCGCAGAGGCGTCTGCAGGGGCAGATGCAACGATTGGAAACGGCTGAGTTGGGTGAGGTCGCGGAGTTGTTGAACCCTGTGCCCAACAAGGATCGCAACCAGGAAGGCCCGGAGGCGATCGAGGTGCTGGAAGTAGGGGCCCAGGACCTACCTGCTAACGGCTACATCAAGAGCCCAGAGAAAAAGGTCAATATCGTTCTGCCTGTGCGCCGCAGTGGCAGTGGTAACGATGTCTTTCTCCGTCCGGGCGATGTGGTGCTGATCACCAAGGGCAGTACCGGAAAGGTTGGCATCGTTCCGGAGGATGTGCCGCCAGCTGGGCAAGGTGGCTGGATTGCCGGGCAATCGGCCATCGTTCTGCGCAGTTCGGATGGCAAGGCAGACCTGCGCTGGCTGGGACTATGGCTGCGTTCGAAGATGGGCCAGGGTGTGCTGTCAGGTATTACCTCTGGTTCGACCATTCCGATGATATCCATTCAGACCCTGCGCAAGCTGGAAGTTCCAGTGGTGGCCTTGGCTGAGCAGTCACGCGCTGGCGAAGTTCTGCAGCACGAGATGCAGCTGCAAGCCCGTATTGATGAGCTGCGTGATGAGCAGTCTGGCCTGGCAGAAAATCTCTGGGCTGAGCTGCTGGGCTGAATCGAGTACCTGCTTCCCGTGGCAATGGTCCATCAGAAACCTTTCAGTGTGCGCTTCTCACGTTGAGAGATGCGTCACTCTAGAGTCAACCAGCTGTCCAGCCGACTGAAGTCCAAGGGCGCTTTATGAGTACAGATTTGAATACTTCATCTGCATTGCAAAACCATCTGTGGGAGTCGGCGAACATCCTTCGCGGCCCCGTGGATGCCGCTGATTTCAAGACCTACATCTTCCCGTTGCTGTTCTTCAAGCGCATCTGTGATGTCTGGGACGAGGAATACCAGGAAATCGTCGATGAGACCGGCGATGAACAGTTGGCCTGGTATCCGGAATCCCATCGTTTCCAGATTCCTGAGGGCTGCCATTGGAACGAGGTGCGTGAGGTTGCTAGCAATGTCGGCGCTGCCCTGCAGCGCGCCATGCGCGAGATCGAAAAAGCCAACCCTGACACGCTCTATGGCGTTTTCGGTGATGCACAGTGGTCCAACAAAGAGCGTCTGTCTGATGCGCTGCTCAAGGATCTGATCGAGCATTTCTCGATGCAGCCCTTCGGCAACAAGGATGTGGATTCCGATCAGCTGGGTGATGCCTACGAATACCTGATCAAGAAGTTCGCCGACGCCACCAACAAGAAGGCCGGCGAGTTCTACACCCCGCGCAGCGTCGTGCGGCTGATGATCGACATGCTCGACCCCAAAGAAGCCGAGACCATCTACGACCCGGCCTGCGGCACTGGCGGCATGTTGCTGGCCGCCGTGCAGCACGTGAAGGAACAGCATGGCGAGGTGAAGCGGCTGTGGGGCAAGCTGTACGGACAAGAGAAAAACCTCACCACATCATCCATCGCGCGGATGAACCTGTTTCTCCACGGCATCGAGGATTTCCATGTGGTGCGTGGTGACACGCTGCGCAACCCGGCCTTCTTCGAGGGCGACCGGCTGGCCACCTTCGACTGTGTCATCGCCAATCCGCCGTTTTCGCTGGAAAAGTGGGGCGAGGACCTGTGGCTGAACGATCCCTTCGGCCGCAACTTTGCCGGTCTGCCGCCGGCATCCAGCGGTGACTTCGCGTGGGTGCAACACATGGTCAAGTCGATGGCCGACGTCAGTGGTCGGATGGCCGTGGTGCTGCCCCAGGGCGCCCTGTTCCGCAAAGGTGTGGAAGGCAACATTCGCCAGAAGCTGCTGGAGATGGATCTGGTCGAGGCGGTGATCGGTTTGGCGCCCAACCTTTTCTACGGCACCGGGCTCGCCGCGTGCATCCTGGTTCTGCGCAAGCGCAAGCCGGCCAAGCACAAGAAGAAGGTACTGATCGCCGATGCGTCGCGCCTGTTCCGCCGGGGCCGCGCGCAAAACTATCTGGAGCCCGAGCACGCCACCGAAATCCTCAGCTGGTATCGCGGCTTTGCCGATGTGCAGGACGCAGTCCGCGTGGTCAGCCTCGACGAGATCAAGGCCGAAGACTGGACGCTGAACATTTCGCGCTATGTCCTGCCGCCATTGCAGGAAGACATCCCACCGCTGCCCGATGCGATTGCGGCATTCAAGGACGCGCTCACCCGCTGCCGTGAAGCCGAAGAACGACTTGCGCAGGTCATGACTGAAGGGGGATGGCTGCAATGAGCTCGGACCGCCCATTCAAAGACAACAAGATCTTTACTGAAGAAATGGCGAATGCTGCGCGCGCTCGACTGAAGGAAAAGTTTGCCCAGATGGAACAAGAGAAAGCTCGTAGCACCAAACGCATCAGCCAACAAGAACTCGAAAGCTACCTGTGGGGCGCCGCCGTGCTGCTGCGCGGTCTCATCGACGCGGGTGACTACAAGCAGTTCATCTTCCCGCTGCTGTTCTACAAGCGCGTGTCGGATGTGTGGGAGGAGGAATACCAAACGGCCCTGGCCAACTCAGGCGGCGACCTCTCCTACGCGCAGTTCGCGGAGAACCACCGCTTCCAGATTCCCGAGGGCGCGCACTGGAACGATATACGCCAGACCCCGAAGAACGTCGGTGCCGCCATCCAGAAGGCCATGCGCGCCATCGAAAGCGCCAACCCGGATCTGCTCGACGGCATCTTCGGTGACGCGCCCTGGACCAACCGCGAGCGTCTGCCCGACGAAACGCTGAAAAACCTCATCGAGCATTTCTCGACGCAGACACTCTCGGTGGCGAATGTGCCCGAGGACGAGTTGGGCAACGCCTACGAATACCTGATCAAGAAGTTCGCGGACGACTCAGGCCACACAGCCGCCGAGTTCTATACCAACCGCACCGTCGTGCACTTGATGACGCAACTTCTTGCACCTCAGGCTGGCGAGTCGATTTACGACCCCACGTGCGGCACCGGCGGCATGCTGATTTCAGCGCTGGACGAAGTGAAACGCTCGGGCGGCGAGTACCGCACGCTCAAGCTCTACGGGCAGGAGCGCAACCTCATTACCTCATCCATCGCTCGCATGAACCTGTTCCTGCACGGCGTGGAGGACTTCGAAATCATCCGGGGTGACACCCTGGCCGAACCCAAGCACATCGAAGGCGACCGCCTGCGCCAGTTCGACGTGATCCTGGCCAACCCGCCGTACTCCATCAAGCAGTGGAACCGGGAGGCATGGAGCAGTGACAAGTGGGGCCGCAACTCCCTTGGCACGCCGCCGCAAGGCCGCGCCGATTACGCCTTCCAGCAGCACATCCTGACCAGCCTCACCGCCAAGGGGCGTAGTGCCGTGCTCTGGCCGCACGGTGTGCTGTTCCGTAATGAAGAACAGGCCATGCGCGCCAAGATGGTTGAGCAGGACTGGGTCGAGGCTGTCATCGGCTTGGGCCCCAACCTGTTCTACAACTCCCCAATGGAGTCGTGCATCGTCATCTGCAACCGCAAGAAGGCCGCTGCTCGCAAGGGCAAGGTGATCTTCATCGACGCGGTGAACGAGGTCACCCGGGAGCGGGCGCAGAGCTTTCTTAAGCCCGAGCACCAGCAGCGCATCCTGAGCGCTTACAAGACCTTTGTCGATGTGCCCGGTTTCGCCAAGGTCGCCACCTTGGCCGAAATCGGCGCCAATGCGGGCAACCTCTCGATCCCGTTGTACGTGAAGCGCGCTACCCCCATGGTTGCCAACGACAGCAATGGCGACGCGGTATCGCTGCGCTCTGCCTGGGACCAATGGCAAACCGATGGTCGTGCGTTTTGGCAACAGATGGATGAGCTGGTCGAGACCCTCGATGGACTGGTGAAGGTAGATTAAACTTTACCTGATAGGTAAAAAAATATAGAATGGAGCGCCTTTGAAGATTGGGTACAAAAACAAAAAGCTTCAAGACCTGTGCCAAAAGCGTGCTGTAGCCGATAAGAAGCTCGGGGCGGACTGCGCCCGTAAGTTGATGATACGCCTGCAAGCTATGGAGGCGGCAGAGCGCGTTACCGATCTGGTTGCAGGCAATCCGCACCCACTCAAGGGAGACCGTGCTAGAGAGTTTGCCCTCGACCTGGCAGGCGGCTGGCGTCTGACTTTCGTACCCGCCCATGATCCTTGCCCCACCAAGCTGGATGGCGGCATTGACTGGGCGCAAGTGACCATCGTGACCATTGAATACATAGGGGACTACCATGACTGAACTGAGTGCTCCATTTGCGCCGGATTGGGTGTTGGCTCCCGGCGAATCCATTCTTGACCTGGCCGAAGAGCGTGGCTGGTCACAAGGCGAACTGGCCCAGCGGCTGGGCTATAGCGAAAAACACATCAGCCAGCTCATCAATGGCAAGGTTCCGATCACCGTGGATGCCGCACAAAGGTTAGAGCGTGTGCTGGGCAGCTCCATTGATTTTTGGCTGGCGCTGGAAGCCAATTACCAAAAGCACAAAGCCCGATTGGAAGCAGAAGAACGCCATGCCAGCTGGATTCCCTGGCTAGATGAGCTGCCCGTCAAAGAATTGATGAGCAGTGGCGCGATTGCCAAGGTGCGCAACGATGACAAGAACAAGCCGGGTATTGTCGAGTCCTGCCTGCGCTTTTTTGGTGTTGCCTCGCCTGATGAATGGCGCAGCCACTACGGCGGTATGCAAGTTGCCTTTCGTCGCAGCCGGGACGAACAAAGTGATGTGGGGGCCATCTCAGCCTGGCTGCGCATGGGTGAACAGGCGGTTGAAAAACAAGAGGCACCCAAATACGACAGGGCTCGTTTAACAAAAGCCCTAAATGAAATTCGCACACTGACCTGTGAGCCTCCGGAAGTCTTTCATCCACGCATGGTTGAGCTTTTAAGGGCGGCAGGTGTGTTGCTGGCAGTTGTTCCCGCAATCCCACGTGCCCATGTAAGCGGTGTGGCGCGCTGGCTTAGCCCAACCCGACCGCTCATACAGCTTTCTCTTTATGGCAAGACCAACGACAAGTTCTGGTTCACCTTTTTCCACGAGGCGGCCCACATCCTGCTACATGCAGACAGCAAAGAAGCCAAAAAATCCATCTTTCTGGATGACCCTAACGCCAGCCATAGTGCCGACCCGCGCGAGCAGGAGGCCAACCAATGGGCAGGCAATGTTCTGATACCGCAGGAATACAGCAACGCTCTCGTTACGCTTCGTACCAAAGATGCTGTCAGATCCTTTGCTGAAAGCATTGGCATCCACCCCGGCATCGTCGTGGGGCGCTTGCAGCATGATCACCTCATTGAGCCTTCATGGATGAATGATCTGAAGCAGAGCTTTCGATTCAAGGAAGCTGCAGATGAGTGAAGTAAAAGTCATGAAGCCCGGCTGGCGTCGAGTGAAGTTTGGCGATGTGGTAAGGCTGTCCAAGGCGCGTAGCAAAGACCCTCTGGCCGATGGCATTGAACGCTATGTCGGTCTGGAACATCTCGAGCCCGGTGACTTGCGTATCCGCAGCTGGGGCAGCGTCGCTGACGGCGTGACCTTCACCAGCGTGTTTCAACCGGGGCAGGTGCTGTTCGGCAAGCGACGCGCTTACCAGCGCAAGGTGGCTGTGGCGGATTTCTCTGGGGTGTGTTCCGGGGACATCTACGTGCTGGAGACCAAGGACGCACAGGTTTTGCTGCCGGAGTTGCTGCCCTTCATTTGCCAGACCGATGCCTTCTTCGATCACGCCGTGGGTACGTCGGCAGGCTCCTTGAGTCCCCGCACCAACTGGACTAGTTTGGCGGACTTTGAGTTCGCATTGCCCACGACTGCGTGAATCGCCCAGGATTTTGTAGACAGTCGTCAGCCGTTTAGTGCGTACTGCTTCTCGAACTCTACCGGGGACAGCCCGTCGTTGGAACTGTGCCGCCGTTTTGGGTTGTAGAACATCTCGATGTACTGGAAGACGTCGGCCCGTGCCTCGTCGTGATTGCTGTAGATCCTCCGCTTAATACGCTCCCGCTTCAGTAGCTGGAAGAAGCTCTCCATCGCTGCGTTGTCATGGCAGTTTCCTCGTCGACTCATGCTGCACACGATGTCGTGCTCGCGCAGGAAGCTCTGCCAGTCTTCGCTGGTGAACTGGGTTCCCTGGTCGGAGTGAAGCAGAAGCCCGGGGCTTGGCTTGCGCCGCCACACTGCGGCCAATAGCGCCTGCAAAACCAGGTCCGTATGTTGAGTTGGTCGGGTTGCCCATCCAACGACCTGACGCGAAAACAGATCAAGCACTACCGCCAAGTACAGGAAGCCGTCGTACGTGCGGATGTAGGTGATGTCCGTGACCCACGCGCGATTTGGCTCACTGACTTTGAAGCCGCGAGCCAGAACGTTCTTGGCGACTGATCCAACAGGGCCGCTCAATGGGCGTGGTCGCCGACCGTAGCCGACCATTGCCCGCAGCCCCTCGCTCTTCATCAAGCGTGCCACGCGATGACGACTACACGTCTCGCCAAGCTCGCGCAGATCTGTGGTCACTTTGCGGTGGCCATACACAGAGCCGCTTTCCAGCCAGCTGTGCTTGATTAGGCCGAGCAACCGCTGATCGTCCTTGTCGCGAGCGCTTGCCGGCTCTTTTAGCCAGGCGTAGTAGCCACTGCGATGGACGCCAAGCATCCGACACATCGCCGCGAGGCCGAACTCATCTGCGTGTTGCTTCATGAAGGCGTACTTTGCTCTTACCCCTTTGCAAAGTACGCGGCGGCTTTTTTTAGGATGTCTCGCTCTTCAGTGACTCTGCGTAGCTCAGCCTTGAGGCGGCGCACTTCCGCGTTCTGGTCCTGCTCGACACGCCGGCCAACATCGCCTTTGCCTTGTTGCCGCTTCCAGCCGTAAAGACTATGGATCGACACGCCCAGTCGCTCGGCAACCTCCGCTACCGGACGGCCGTACTCAACGATCTGTCGGACCGCCTCGATCTTGAACTCATCGGTGTACCGCTTCGTGCTCATAACCACCTCCGCCTAAGCCATAGTTTATGGCTGCGAGGTGTCTACGGAACCCTGGGCGATTCAGCGGAGCAGAAAGTCATCGTCGAAGTCCTGCAGGCATCTCGCACCGTCGCGGACGCCCAAGCAGATGCACTGAGAAATCTGCAGGGCCTCAGACAATCAACTATCGATCACCTGCTGCGCCTTCCAGAGAGCGCCACATTTGTTCGCCTTGAGCAGGTTGCGACTATGCAGAATGGTCGCCCCTTTCCGGGGGAAGAGTACGCTGATCAAGGCACCAGGCTGCTTCGTCCAGGCAACTTGGGAGTTTCTGGCTATCTGACCTGGCTCACGGAAAAGACCGTCTGCCTTGACCCCCAATGGGAAACCTCTGCGGCAGACTTCGTGATACGTCCCGGCGATGTTGTCATCAACCTGACTGCACAGTCGCTGGAAGACGGATTCATGGGCCGTGTCTGCCTAGCCCGAGAACACGACAAGAGTCTTCTTAATCAGCGAATCGGTAGGTTCCGCTGCAACGAGGACTTGCTGCGGCCGGAGTTTCTGTTCAGATGCTTGCAGACATCCCGATTTCGCCAGCACGCCCACGCAAACTGCGAGGGCAGCAAGGTAAAGCACATGTTCTGGCAGCACCTTGCCAAGTATCAGATAGCGATCCCCAGTATTTCGGTGCAGGAGGAGGTGATTGCCCATTGCGCCTCAATCGATGAGGCCATTGAGAACCTCGGTTCTCGCCTGGCTGCATCACGGCAACTGGCTGCGCGTCTGACGAATCAACTCGACGGAGGGACATGAGCGTGGCCTTTACAGAATCCAACACCGTCGAAGCCTACGTCCGCGATCTGCTCGCCGGCCCAGTCAAGGCTGTCCCGGCCAACACCGCCCAGGAACCTCAAGCCAGCTACGGTCCCAGCCCCAAAGGCATCGGCTGGCGCTACGCTGCTCCGTCTGAGGTGCCGCGCCAGATCCAGGAAGTTCTGGTCGAACCCTGGCTGCGCGATGCACTGATCCGCCTAAACCCCGAGATTGCCGCCCAGCCCGACCGCGCCGACGAGGTGCTCTACAAGCTGCGCGCCATCGTGCTGTCGGTGCGATCGGATGGCCTGATCCGCGCCAACGAGGAAATGACCGCCTGGATGCGCGGTGAGCGCTCGATGCCCTTCGGCCCCAACAACGAGCATGTGCCGGTGCGGCTGATCGACCTGGATGATCTGGCGCAGAACCAGTACATCGTCACCCAGCAGTTCATCTACCGCGCAGGCCCCACCGAGCGCCGCGCCGATCTGGTGTTGTTGGTCAACGGGCTGCCGCTGGTGCTGATCGAGGCCAAGACGCCAGTCAAGAAGTGCATCAGCTGGGTCGATGGCGCGGTGCAGGTGCACGACGACTATGAGAAGTTCGTGCCGGAGCTGTTCGTTTGCAACGTGTTCTCGGTGGCCACGGAGGGCAAGGCCTACCGCTACGGCTCCATCGGGCTTCCGGTCAAGGACTGGGGCCCTTGGCATCTGGATGGTGATGGTGACGATGGCCAACACCACCAGCTGAAATCACTCAAGCTGTCTGCCGAGAGCATGTTGCGCCCGCATGTGGTGCTGGACATCCTCGGCAGCTTCACCCTGTTCGCCACCAACAAGAAAAAGCAGCGCATCAAGATCATTTGCCGCTACCAGCAGTTTGAAGCGGCCAACAAGATCGTCGAGCGCGTGCTGGCGGGCTACCCCAGGAAAGGGCTGATCTGGCACTTCCAGGGTTCGGGCAAGTCACTGCTGATGGTGTTTGCCGCGCAGAAGCTACGCATGCATGCCGGCCTGAAGAATCCCACCGTGCTGATCGTGGTGGATCGGATCGATCTCGACAGTCAGATCACGGGTACGTTTACTGGAGCGGACATTCCCAACCTGGAGAAGGCCGACAGCCGCGAGAAGCTGCAGCAGCTGCTGGCGCAGGACGTGCGCAAGATCATCATCACCACGATCTTCAAGTTTGGCGAGGCTACGGGCAGCCTGAACGACCGCAGCAACATCATTGCCCTGGTGGACGAAGCTCACCGCACCCAAGAGGGTGACCTCGGCCGCAAGATGCGTGAGACCCTACCCAACGCGTTTCTGTTCGGCCTGACCGGTACGCCGATCAACCGTGCCGACCGCAACACCTTCTACGCCTTTGGTGCCGACGAAGACGAAAAGGGCTACATGAGCCGGTACGGTTTCGAGGAGTCGATCCGCGACGGTGCCACGCTGAAACTGCACTTCGAACCGCGCTTGATCGATCTGCACATTGACAAAGCCGCCCTGGACGCCGCCTACAAAGACCTGACCGGCGGCCTGTCGGATCTGGACAAGGACAACCTCGCGAAGACCGCCGCCAAGATGGCCGTGCTGGTGAAGACGCCTGAGCGCATCCGCAAGGTTTGTGAGGACATCGTTGAGCACTTCCAGACCAAGGTGGAGCCCAACGGCTTCAAGGGCCAGATCGTCACCTTCGACCGCGAGTCCTGCCTGTTGTTCAAGGCCGAGCTGGACAAGCTGCTGCCGCCCGAGGCCACGGACATCGTGATGTCGGTGCAGGCGTCCGACAAGAAGGAGCATCCAGAGTACGCGGCCTATGACCGTTCACGCGATGAGGAAGAACGGCTGCTCGATCGCTTCCGCGACCCAGCCGATCCGCTGAAGCTGATCATCGTCACGGCCAAACTGCTGACGGGCTTCGACGCGCCGATCCTGCAGGCCATGTACCTGGACAAGCCGCTGCGCGACCACACGCTATTGCAGGCCATCTGCCGCGTGAACCGCACCTACTCCGAACAGAAGACCCACGGCTTGATCGTGGATTACCTCGGCATCTTCGACGATGTGGCGGCGGCACTGGAGTTCGACGACCAGAGCGTCAAGCAGGTGGTCAGCAATATCCAGGAGCTGAAGGAAAAGCTGCCCGAAGCCATGCAGAAGTGCCTGGCCTTCTTCCCTGGCATTGATCGTGAGCAGCAAGGTTACGAAGGTTTGATGGCGGCGCAGGAGTGCTTGCCCAACAACGAGGTGCGAGACAACTTTGCTGCCGAGTACAGCGTGCTCAGCAAGATCTGGGAGGCGCTGTCACCGGACACCGTTCTGGGCCCTTTTGAAAAAGACTACAAGTGGTTGTCTCAGGTCTATCAGTCGGTGCAGCCCTCCAGTGGGCATGGCAGGTTGATTTGGCACTCTCTGGGCGCCAAAACCATCGAGCTGATCCATCAGAACGTCCACGTCGACGCGGTGCGGGACGATCTCGACACATTGGTGTTGGATGCCGATCTATTGGAGGCAGTGCTCTCGAATCCCGATCCTAAAAAGGCCAAGGAGATTGAGATCAAGCTGAGTCGGCGTATGCGTAAGCACGCAGGCAACCCAAAGTTCAAACAGCTCTCCGAGCGGTTGGACGCGCTGAAAGACCGCTTCGAGTCTGGGCAGGTCAACAGCGTTGAATTTCTCAAGCAGTTGTTGGAGATCGCCAAGGAAACGCTGCAAGCCGAGAAGGATGTCCCGCCCGAAGAGGACGAGGATCGCGGCAAGGCGGCGCTCACCGAGCTGTTCAACGAGGTCAAGACGGCCGAGACACCCATCATGGTGGAACGTGTGGTCGCCGACATCGACGAGATTGTGCGACTAGTCCGCTTCCCGGGCTGGCAAGGCACGCAGGCCGGTGAGCGTGAAGTCAAGAAGGCACTGCGCAAGGCCCTCTTCAAATACAAGCTGCACGCGGATGAGGAGCTGTTCGAGAGAGCCTACAGCTACATCCGGCAGTATTACTAAAAGAGGCGGAGGATGACCACTCAGACGATCGATAGTGCACCGCTTTCAACCTTGTTTGGGGCAGTTGCGGATGCGTAATATAAATAAATTCAGACACATATCACCCAGTTGATGCCGGTGGTTGCTGGCTTCGCGTGTCGATGCTCCGCAATGAAGCATCTTCCTTGGGTATGGCTGTATGAAAGAAAGATCCGATTGTCTGTACTGTGTTTTGGTTGTCGCAGCCTCCATCATCGCTGCGGTTGCTCGGTGTGCTCTGTCTTCGGGCAGTGAAGACATCGAACCCTTTAATTGATACTGCATTGGCATACGCACAAGGCCCGGCATCGTCCGGGCCTTGTGCGTTTGTGCCATAAGAAGCGAGGAAAATACGATGCATCTGGTTGAAACAATGGCTTATGCGGGTGCTAAGCCGTGGCATGGTCTGGGCAATAAGCTTGAACAGCACCAGCCCATTGAGGTCTGGAAGCGTCAGGCTGGTATGGATTGGCAAATCGAGGACTCCGAGGTCCGCTTCATCACGGGTAGCAATGCCATCGGTGCCATCCACTCCTTCCCGGAGCAGAAGGTGCTCTATCGCTCCGATACCAGGGAGCCGCTGGCAGTCGTCTCCAAGCGGTTCAAGGTGGTCCAGCCGGGAGAGATCCTGGAGTTCTACCGTGACCTGACGCAGCACAGTGGCTTTGAGCTGGAGACGGCGGGGGTGCTCAAGGGTGGCAAGAAGTTCTGGGCCATGGCTCGGACGGGCCAGAGCACTTCGCTCAAGGGGCGTGACCGGGTGGATGGCTATCTTTTGTTGGCCACCGCTTGTGACGGCACGTTGGCCACGACGGCGCAGTTCACCTCGGTGCGGGTGGTGTGCAACAACACCTTACAGATCGCTCTGGGAGACAGCAGCGGAGCCATCAAGGTCCCGCACCGCAGTCAGTTCGACCCGGATGCCGTGAAGCGGCAGTTGGGGATCACCGTCTCGACATGGGACAGCTTCGTGGCTCGCATGAAAGCCCTCTGCGACCGTCCAGTTGACCCCGATACGGTCGATGGTCTGTTGCGACGGGTGCTTACCTACCAAGGCCAGGGCAGCACCGCTGAGGTCGTCAACGAACAGGCGCTGGCCAGTGTCCGTGCCCTGTATGAGGGCGGCGGTAGAGGCGCTTTGTTGCCTTCCAGCCGTGCAACGGCCTGGGGCGTACTCAACAGCGTCACGGAGTACGTTGACCACCACCGACGAGCTCGTAGCGATGATCACCGCCGTGATGCGGCATGGTTCGGTGCTGGAGCTCAGCTCAAGCAGCGCGCGTGGGATGAAGTGATGAAGTTGGTGGCCTGATGGAAGCGCAGGCCTATCACATGACCACATCAAGGGCCGGATCCGATGAGGAGGAGAGCAGGATCCGGGTACGTGAGGACAGGACGATTGCGAGGGCGCTGCAGATCCTGCAGAAACGGGCATCGTTGCCAGGGGAGGTGCTGGGAGGAGCAACCCAGGGTGCATTGCTCTTCCGGCTACGTCTGGGAGGCGAAAACCGCGAGCATTTCGAGGTTGCCTTTCTCGACACGCAGTTCCAGCTCATCGCAGTTGAGCGGCTTTTCTCAGGAACGATTGATGCAGCCGAGGTTCATCCTCGGATCGTGGTTCAGAGGGCACTTGCCCATAATGCATCGGCGGTACTCATGGCTCACAACCATCCAAGCGGTAGCTTGCAGCCATCTGCATCAGATCGCGCAGTCACGGCGCGGCTGAAGGCTGCCTTGGACACCGTGGACGTGAGGCTGTTGGACCATTTCGTTGTCACCAGTCATGAGGTGGTCTCGATGGCCTCTCAAGGCATGGTCTGACAGAGCTGCAGCGATCAGTGCTGTCGCTTCGCCCATTCATCTTGACCACATCGATAGCTTGAAATGAAAGACCTGACCAAGGCCGCCCATCAAGGCGGCCTTTTCTATTCCGGAGATTGCCAATGAGCAAGCACACCGCGTTGCGTTTGGTTGATACGCGTTCACTGGATCGCCAGCAGTGGCTGGAGGTCCGCAATGGCGGCATCGGTAGTTCGGATGCTGCCACCGCCGTGGGGTTGAACCCCTACAAGAGCCAGCTGGAGCTGTGGCAGGAGAAGACGGGCCGCAAGCCAATGGAAGAGATCCCCCCTGGACAAGAGGATCCCCGCTATTGGGGAACCCTGCTCGAACCCATGGTGGCCACAGCCTACCAGGAGCGCACGGGGAACCGGGTACGCCGAGTCAACGCCGTTCTGCAGCATCCGACCTTCCCGCACATGCTGGCCAACCTCGATCGAGAGGTAATTGGTTCCCCGGCGGTCCAAATCCTTGAGTGCAAGACAGCAGGGGAGTTCGGCTCTCGGCTGTGGAAAGACGGGGTTCCCGAGTACGTGCAGCTGCAGGTACAGCATCAGTTGGCAGTGACGGGGAAGCAGGCAGCAGATGTGGCAGTGCTGCTGTGTGGCCAGGCGCTAAGGATCCACCGTATTGAGCGAGACGAAGAGATCATCAGCCGCTTGGTGGTATTGGAGGCCCGGTTCTGGGAGCACGTCATCAATGACATCGAGCCTCCAGCCGATGGCTCGGAGTCAGCGGCCAGTGCGTTGCGGAGCTTGTACCCAGGCAAGGACACCGTTGTCGATTTCAGTCAGGACCCGGAATTGGTCGAGACCTTCACCAACCTGGTCTCGTTCACTGAGGCAGTTGCAGAGCAGGAACAGCAGATAGAACTGCTCAAGCAGACACTGCAGCAAGCCATGGGGGACGCTTCCATTGCCCGGTTCGGCTCACTGGGAGAAGTCATCTACCGCCGTAGTAAGGATGGCACGTCACTGGATACCAAGCGGCTCGCAGCCGAGCACCCGGAGATCGCTGCGGCCTACACGGTAGTCCGTCCGGGGTCGCGCCGATTCCGGATCAACACCACGATCAAAGAGGTCACATCATGCTGAAGGGACTGGCCATAACGCCGCCCGTGATTGGGCGTATTTCCATCGGCCGGGTAGTAGAGCGCAATGGCAAGCGGCTGCCCGAAAAGGACGACCAGTTCACCCTCACCAGCCAGGTACAGAACCGTGAGGGCTGGGTGCTGCACCCGCTGGATGAAGAGCTGCGGAAGGCATCGGAGGGTAACAAGCTGCGATCCATCCCGGTGCGCCTGCTCTTCGACGATCCAACCCTGAACCTCCGGGCTGACTATTCGCTGTTCAATCGCGAGAACGGAAGACCGCTGTGTGTAGGCAACGGAGACACCTGCCGGCGTGCTGGGCCTGAAGGCATGGAGACGTTGCCTTGTCCTGGTCCGGATGGGTGCCAGTTTGCCAGTGGGGGCTGCAAAGCCTATGCCCGCTTGAATGTGGTCATTGGGGACGGGGCGGGGGATGCGATGGGTAGCTTTGTTCTGCGCACCACCTCCTACAACACCATCCGCACACTGGCAGCACGGCTGCACTACCTCAGTGCAGTGTCGGGCGGAAGGCTGTCTTGTCTGCCGCTCGAGCTGAAGCTGCGGGGCAAGTCCACGACGATGAGCTACCGATCAGCGATCTACTACGTCGATCTGGTGGTTCGGAGCGGGCTGACGCTCGAACAGGCTGTCGCAGAGGCGGTTGAGCGACACGCAACAAGAGCTGCAGCGGGGATCGACCAAGCTGCACTGGATGAGGCGGCGAGACAGGGCTTCGCTAACGGGGCCTTCGAGGACTTGGATGAGGACGTACCGGCTGTGGTTGAGGAGTTCTATCCGTCAGGTCACGGCGAGGTTGCTCAGGCAACTGCAAACGGAAGTCTCAAGGACAGACTGGAAGCGCAAGCGTCTCGGTTGGTGTCGTAGGGGAGCAGTACCGGTACGGATCTGTATCAGGTACGGACAAGAGGCAGTTCAGGTCCTGAGCGGACATCGGATGGAACGGACCGGTTTGTGGGCGCAGAGGACGAGACATGCCAGGGAGCGAAAGCTCTCTGGCATGTAAGTGTTTGATTTTTCTTTGATCTGGTCGGTTGTGCGCGTCCCTGGAAAAAACCTGGATTTTTTTTCCCTGTACCCCCAACAGCAGCATATCGACACTGATCACGTCGGAGGCCAATCCCCTTCGATAGGAAACCGGCCGGATTCCTTCCTCTAACGATCAACAACGAGAAGGAATCAGTAAATGACGCACATCAAGAACAGTCTGCGTGAGAGCCTGGACAAGAGAACGACTTTGCCCAGTTTGGATCTGAAGCGGAACCAGATCGGCTGGCCCGATAGCCCCACGCTGCGGTTGAAGGAGCTGATCGTATTGCTTCGCGTCAGTAGGAGCAAGGCATACGAGCTGATGAAGACCGATCCGGACTTCCCGAAGGGCATTCCGCTCTATGACAGTGAACTGTCTCCGAAGTTCTACTGGACGCATGAAGCCATGGCATGGGCTGAAGGTCGTGCAGCGAAGTTCCGTCGTGCGAAGGGAGCGAAGTGATGATGGCTAATCTCGGAATCACCAACACGCCGCTCGCCTCGCTCGAGAAGGCCCTGCATGAACAGCTGTCCAAGGGCAAGACCAAGCTCGAGCAGGACTTCAGGGAGGCGTACCCGGTGTTGGAGCAGCATATCGCAAAGAAGATGCGCAAGAAGATCTTGGTGGAGCAGTTCAATGCTGCTTACAAGCATGATCTGAACCTGATTCAATTCCGCAAGCTGCTCAATGAGGAGCGTGCTCGTCGCCATGCGGAGGGCGATGCTGCTCGGTGCCAGAGCTGTGGCCATCTGTTGGTCGAGGCTGAAGAGCAGACCGCGTTTGGCGCGGCAGAGGAGGATGCATGATGACTACCCATTGGCAGCGTTATGCCCCCAAATATCCCCTGGAAAGCTTCCACCACATTGCGCGTGAGGCTGGTCTTGAGATCTTCCGCAACGTGCAGGTTCCTGATGCCATGGTTGGCATGGGTCTCATCAATGCCATCTCGATGGCTTGTCAGGGGCTGATTGATGTCAAGTTGCCAACCGGGCAGCCCCGGCCTGTAACGCAGAACTTGATGCTTGTGGCTGAGTCTGGTGAACGCAAGTCAACGGTGTTCGAGCTGCTGCAGGCGCCTTTCCGTGATGCTGATACGAAGGCGCTGGCTGCGTTCAAGCAGCAGACTGAGGCTTATGAGATCGAGTACGGACTCTGGACGGCCAAGATGAAGGGGCTGAAGAGCGCGATCAGTAAAGCAGTTGCAGCAGGTAAGTCTGTGGAAGCACTCGAGTCTCAGCTGAAGGAGTATGCAGAAAAGAAACCACTGCAGCCTCGCTTGCGTTGCTTCCTGCGGCAGGACATCACGGCCAAGGCCATTATGGAGGCCGTTCAGGGTGATGGTGAGTCCATAGCCATCACGACTGATGAAGGTCACATGCTGTTCAAGAGCGAGGCAATGGCGAATGTGGGCTTACTCAATCGTCTCTGGGATTCACCAGGAATGATGCCGTTGGATCGTGCGGAGAACGAGCATCTGATTGCGATGAATCCGCGTGTGTCTGTGAGCATCATGACCCAGTATGAACCGCTCAAGCAGTTCCTCAATAGGCGAGGCTCTGTCGCAAAGGGGAGTGGGCATTGGGCACGTTACTTGGTCGCGTGGCCTCGCTCCATGATGGGCTATCGGCGAATCGAGGACGTGGAACCGGTGTGGGAGCATTTGCCGGCATTCCATGAGCGGGTCGCGGAGCTGTTGTTGAAGTACAAGGAGCTTTCAGCCTCGGGCGCCGTTGCTCGTGAAGTGGTGTCCTTCTCCATCGATGCCAGGGCACGCTGGGTAGAGTTGGCATCAGAAACTGAGTCTTTGCTGCGCGACGGGGAGTACTTGAGCGATATCAATGACTTCGCGGCAAAGATCATGGAGATCGTGGCACGACTCGCTGCATCGATGCAGTACTTCAGTGGAGAGGGAGGTGACATCACCCTCGATACGATCAATCGTGCCTTCGAGATCGTTCGGTGGCATGTTGATGAGTACAAGCATCTGTTCTCACCTGCGTTCGTGGTATCGCAGGATCAGGCCGATGCTCAAGCTCTGGATCGGTATCTGCATGCCAAGTGGTGGAGAGGGATTTATTCGGATACGTGCGTTCCCAAGAACCAGGTTTTGCGCTGTGGACCTGTACGTAACCGAGCAAGGCTGAATGCAGCCATCTCGGTTCTTGAAGGCCAGGGAGCAATTCAGATCTGCAGTGGGTACCGGGACAAGAGGACGTATCTTCGCTTGATGAATCACTACTTTGACCGGAGGGCGCTGTAAGCAGTCTTTGTACCAAGGGAGCCCCGGCGATAGGCCGGGGCTTTTTTAACGTGGTCAGCAGGTGTCATTGCGATTCTGCGACTTTGTAGCAGAATCGCTGGGTGAGGTACTGGCCGCTGTCTGATTTTAAGTGTCTGAAGCTACCTGCGCTTCTTTACGGCATTGAGCATACTGTGACTTCTCTGCATCTGCCATCTCCTTTACGAAGCGTTGGCCGAGGTGGCGCTCCGGGGGCCTGGCAATGCCCTGGTCGCGCAAGCTGCGGTGGTCTACACGGGCGGAGTATCCGTTCTCAGCAAGGAACTGATTCTGGGTGTCCGCTACAAGCTTTCGTTGTGCAGTCACCTGCTGCTTCAACTCCATTGGGCTCTTTCCGCCACTATCCTTGCGGCATCCGCCTGCGGAAGGATTCTTGGCGTTGTAGCGGGCGAAGGTCTGTTCAGGTGTACGGGGGATGCCATCAGGCAGTCTGTCCGAGCACATCAGGTGGATGTGTGGGTTCGGATCCCCTCCGAGTTTTCCTTCAGGCGCATGAAGCGCGTATTGGTAGGGTTTGATCCCTGCGAGATTCTTTGCAAGCCGGTCGGCAAGTTCGACCTGCTGTTCAGTGCTGAGCTCACTCGGAAGAGTGATTTCATGTTCTCGGTACACTGCTCCGTTGGCACGCTCATGCTTGTCAGCAACGCTCCAGAACCGTTTCGGATCATCTCCTGCCCATTCGGGCATGTTCCCATGTCCTGTTTGGACAAGGTCTTTTTTGTCGCTATGTGAACCTTGCCGTTCGATGTAGTTGGCGTGCCTGCGTGCACTGCCTTTCTTTCCGCTTTTGATGCTGTAGTGGAAACTTGCCATTGCTGTATCACCCTTTCTCTTGGGAGAATAAAAAAGCCGACAAGAGTGATTCTTGTCGGCTGTAGGTAGATGCTCACGATCAAAGGGTGTTGCGATTAGATAGAAAGGGTAAGTGCGCGTACCACACCCTGCCTGTAATCTATTGCCAGTTCTATTTTATTTCTATTCCCTTCGATTCCTTTCATTCTTCGTGTTGTTGCTTCGAAGGATGTAAGTGAGTTTCTACATATGTATAAGGGTGATGTGAGTTAAAAATTACATTGTGTGCGAAGTGGCTTGATTTTCGATATATTGAATAAGGTCTTCGCAAAACATGTTGATCTTTCTCTCGTATTCGTTGCCTGCTTCAAGATCGAAATGAGAGTGAGCTATGGACATGTGCTTCAGATATGCGATCTGGAATCGCATAAACGCTTCCATGCGGTTGCTGCGACCGAAAAGTAATGCGTAGGCGATGCAATATCGATGATAGAGGGTGAGCATCGCGCCTTGCGGGATGTAGTCCTCTTCATATAGCTCTTCGATGTCTCTTGAGGTGTCCAGGTGACTCAGTAGGCGAGATGCCGTTTTATCGCTTGAGCTCTGTCCCTTCCAGTAGGGCGTGTACTTCGTTTTGATCTTCTTTTGGATCGTGATGGCTGATAAGGCTGCAACACAGTCCGCCATTGAAATGTTGATGACGTCAAGATCTGTTCTGTGCCATTCGTGGAAGACATAGGCATGCAGAACCTTCTGCGTTTCGTCGGCTATGTTTGTGATCTCGCTGGATCTCAACTCGTAACCAGTGGCTTGGTGAACCAAGCGTGCCAGCTCATTCGCATGGGTTTGCAGGAAGAAGTGAATGGCTGCGAGTGATGTGACAGGTCGCAATAGGGCATCGCACTCCGTCGGTGAGGAGATGGCGTGAGCGAAGAGTGGCTCTATCTTGTATTTGCTCAACTCGCCGTATTCTGATTCGACAACCTGCTGATACTCTCCAACGAAGTGCAGGAATGGGAGCGTTAGCAAATAGATGTACAGCCTTTCGTGGAGGGGGGCGGATTCTTTGCTGGGCAGGATAGTTGAGGGTTGATAGCTTTCTATTTGATGTGCGCCAAACATAAAGGCGCTTGCAATGGCTTCATCATTGCCATCGAAAGCCATGTAGATGGGTTCTATAAGCTCCTTGATGTGTCTGGCGTAGTATTCAAGGAGTTTCGATGGTGTGAGTCTATTGATGTGGATTTGGTTAAGTCTTTCCTCGTCGATCTCAAGCTTAAGTGTGGACATGAGATAGGACGCTGCTTTTATGGTCTTTTCGTTTCTTGGAGAGTTACGTTCTGTCCAGTGCTCGAAGGTGGCCTTAATGGTTCCTGGTTTCGATATTCTTTGAAGCAGCTGGGTGTCGCTGGAGTCGTTCTTGATGTAAAGGAGCTTGATTGTTTTTAGGGTCGAGATTGGAAGTGTGCAGTTCCCGGAAGGAATCTCTTGTCCCAATGTGGAGTTTATGAAGTCAATGACCCCTTTAAGTTCCTTGCGGGTTATTGTTTTCCCTGAAGCATTAGAGTGTTTCGCTTTGCTGCCATCTGACGCATGCGCTATCTCGTAGTTGAGCTCTTCCAAAAGCTCGCTGATACTTCCAGTCTCAGGCGGATCTGTTTTTTGATCTTTTTCGAAGTCAAAGCGCGGCTTGTACTTCCCTGATTCGATGTTGCTGTTTTCCATTTTCAACCGCCATCCTTTTGGTTGTGTCTAGTGTTTGATGGTCGCTATTTCACCGATCCTTGTCAGCGCACCTGCAGAAGGTCGCCCCACTTCGTTGTATAGCTGGGCGACAACGAATGCAATATGGGTCGCCATTGAGCGTTGATAGTCACGTTGGACTGCTCTCCAAGTCTGGCTCCACCAACCCGCCAGCCCACGTTGCCTACTCCCACAGTGCCTCTGCCGAACTTCGCGTTGATCTGGTCCAGCACGGCCATGGTGCGTTCGGCTTTCTCGTTAGGGCCAACGAAGAGGTCCGCCTGACGGGCTTCAGCCTGGACCAAGTTGGTCAGACCCACACCTCCACGTTTATAGGCCTGGATGCCTTGGCCACGGTCTGCCTGATCCATGATCGACTTGGCCAGGCGTCGCACTGTCCGTAGGACTTCCCCTGTGTCCTGCGTAGGAAAGGGGAAGGGTGCGGCTCTGCTGGCATGGAACGAATCGCCCTTGAAGGGGTTGCCGTCCAGCCAGACCCACAGTGCACCTGCCGCTTGGCCTCGCTTGCGTAACTTCTCGCAGGCCACGCTGCAGAACGTGGCCAGGGCCTCCATCGGGTCGGTCACTTCACGACCAAATGTACGGCTGACCACCAGTTGCTTGCGTTCGGGTTCTTCTAGTTCCAGATCGCTGCAGGGAATTCCCCGCAGCTCCATTTGGGTGCGGGCCAGAACTACCCCATAGTGCGCACGAACATGGTCGGTGGGGAGTGCGGCCAAATCTGCAGCAGTTCTTACCCCTTCGCCTGCCAGGCGTTCGGCGTAGCGCCTGCCCACTCCCCACACATCCTCGACGGCCAGAGCGTTGACGTTCTGTGCGGTGGCATGGAAGACGGCTAAGGAGCCCGCATGGACGGCACGCTTGGACTGGTCCTTGGCGAGCTTGTTGCCTGCCTTGGCCAGGGTGCGTGTGGCACCCAGGCCAGCGCAGCAGGGAATGCCCACCCATTGCAGGATGCGTTGGCGTGCTTCCAGGCAGGCCGCAAGAGGGTCTTTGAGGCCTTCCAGGTCGACGAAATTTTCATCGATCGAATAGATCTCCACCCTGGGGAAGAGATCCTGAAGAATCGTCACAATCCTGGCTGACAGATCCCCGTACAGCGCGAAGTTGGCTGACCTGACGAAGACCTGCTTTCTGATGTCCTTGGGGACCTGGAAGATGGGCATACCCATCTTCAATCCCAAGGCCTTCGCCTCTGGCGACAGGGCTATACAGCATCCATCGCCATTGCCAAGCACAACAGTGGGTTTGCCTCGCAGCTTGGGGTCGAAGACCCGCTCGCATGAGACATAGAAGGTGTTGCCGTCGATAAGTCCGTAGCGCATGCGGGCACGGTACGGGGCTCATGTATCAGGAGCTGAGATCAGAGGTGCTGGGTGATGGAACTGCGCACCACCCCCCAGATTTCCAGCTCGACATCCTCTGGCACGATGATGGAGGGATATCCGCTACCGCTGGCCAGGACCATGCAGTTGTTACGCATGTAGAGCTTCTTGCAGACGAAGCCACCTTCCCACAGAGCCACGACTGTGTGCCCAGGTCGTGGACTGATCGAGCGATCGACAACCAAGAGATCGCCGTCGTGGATACCGAAATCGGCCATCGAGCCGCCGCAGTCGGCCTGCACAAGGAACGTAGCTGGCGGGTTAGGCACCAGCTTGGCATTGAGATCCAAGCGGTCCTCTTCCCGGAAGAAGTCTTCGGCAGGGCTAGGAAAGCCGCAGGCTGCAGTCGAGGCTAGAACAGGTAGGTGTAGGGATGGCAAGCCGTCCCGGACAGGTAGAGCTATCGCAGGCAGAGTCATCATTGGTATGGCGCTCCATAGTCGTGAGTTGGAGCTAGATGTAGGCTTGTTAGTTATATTACTAACAAGTCATTTGAGGCAAGCAATTGAGGAGCAAAGTGGCCTCGACCTGGCTGGTAGGGCGGCTCCCAACTCCGCACTGATGCTCCTTTTTCAGCCGGGCGGCGAGAGGAACCCATGGGCTCTAATCATTACGTATCATCGACTTACCCTGAGTTGTGTATGAAACTGTCCGTGTATGTACATGGGCATCCATTGCTTTTGGGGGTACAAAAAGGGGTGTTTCTGCCTCGTTTATGTGAAGAGTTCATTGACATTCAATGACTTACCCCGGTAATTTGATTCGGATGGGTCCCCCGATTTCACGGACACTTACAAGAAGGCCGATTGAGGCCATGAGGAGTGTTCATGTCAAAGCGTCGCAAGTTCAGTGCCGAGTTCAAGCGTGGTGCAGTGGAACAAGCCAGTCGGCCCGGTGTCAGCTGCGCCCCGGTGGCCCGTGAGCTGGGCATCCGCGACAGTCTGCTGACCCGCTGGAAGCGGGAGGCGGAGACGGTGGGGAAAGCCGCCTTTGCGGGTACCGGGAGCCCGCGTGACGAGGAGGTTGCCCGGCTCAAGCGCGAGTTGGCCAGGATCACCAAGGAGCGGGATTTTTTGCGCGAAGCGGCGACGTTCTTTGCCAAGGGATCATCCTGAGGTATCAGGTGATCGAACGTTGCCGCGATGAGTTTCCGATTCGCCTGATGTGCCGCTGCCTGCGGGTATCGACCAGTGGCTACTACGACTGGAGCAAGCGCCTGCCCAGTGCCCGACAGCGCGACAATGAGCGCTTGCTGGGCCGTATCCACGCGCTGCATCAGGACAGCCGGGGCACGTTGGGTGCCGGCCGCATGCAGGAAGATCTGGTCGAGGAAGGGCTGACGGCCAGTCGGAACCGGGTTGCCCGGCTGATGGCGTTGGCAGGCCTTCAAGGCTGGCCGCGCCCGAAACGGCGAGGTAAGCGCGCTCAACCGGCACTGACGCCGCCGTGCGTGCGCAACCTGCTGGAGCGTGATTTCAGCGCCCTGGAGCCGGAAACCAAGTGGGTGACTGACATTACCGAGATCAAGACCCAGCAGGCCAAACTGTATCTGTGTGTCGTGCTGGATCTGTTTGATCAGCGCATTGTGGGCTGGTCAATGCATCATCGGCAGGACCGGCAGATGGTGATCAGAGCGGTGCAGATGACGGTTTGGCAACGGCAGGAGCGGCATCCGCTGATCCTGCACTCCGACCGCGGCAGTCAATTTCGTAGCGGGGATTACCAGGATTACCTGGCCGCCAATGGCCTGCTCTGCTCGATGAGTGCGGTGGGGCATTGTGGCGACAATGCCGCCTGCGAGGGGTTCTTTGGTCTGCTCAAACGCGAGCGGATCTATCGCACAACGTATCCAACACTCGATGCCGCCCGGTCCGATGTGTTCGAATACATCGAGCGCCGCCACAACCCCAGGATGCGACGGCGCCGGGTCAAGCAGGACCAGAAGTTTTCAACCCTTTCCAAACAGTCCGTGATTTCGGGGTAGAACCCCCTCCGAGGTCGCATGTGTCTGTCCTGGGCACAGTGGTTGCGTACGGGGATACAAGCCGGCAGGTTAGGAGAAGCCGGCGACCATGTAGGTCTGCTCAATCCGGACACAGATTCATGGCTGCATGTGTTAATGCCGGCGGAGGCCGGGACAATGCGCTGCAGGCGGGACTCTCACGTAATGCTTCCCCTGCAGGTGGTGTGCTGTTGTGCGGAGCGTGGTGCTATTCAGCGCTAATCACACATGAAACAAGGAGCCCAGGATGCGTTCGCCATTACGCAAGCAGGATTTCCCCGTGGAAAAAGTGCGTCAGTACCTTTAGCCCGGCCCCATCGTGCTGGTGACGTCGCAATGGCAGCAGCAGCGGAACATCATGACGCTGGGCTGGCACACCGTGCTGGAGTTCTCACCGTCGCTGGTCGGTCTGATGATCTCCCGCGCCACCCACAGTTTCGATCTGATCCGCCGTAGTGGGGAGTGTGTGATCAACCTGCCGACGGTCGCGTTGGCGGATACGGTGGTGCGCATCGGCAACTGCAGTGGCGTGTCGGTGGACAAGTACGCGCTGTTCGATCTTGCGCCGGTGCGGGCATCCCGGGTGCGTGCGCCGCTGCTGGGGCGGTGTCATGCCAACCTCGAATGCCGTCTGCACGAAGATGCGCTGGTGGAGCGCTACAACTTCTTCGTCTTCGAGGTGGTGAAGGCGCATGTGGCAGTGTCGCCCAGGCATCCGCGTACGCTGCATTACACCGGCGATGGAGTGTTCATGACGGCAGGCAGGATGATCAGCCGCCGTTCGTTGTTCCGGCCGGACATGCTGGGGTGAGTATGGTGCGGGCCGTTCGGGCGGCTCGCCTGGGCGTTGGGCTCTGTCCGCGCGCGCCGACACCGGGCAGGGATTTGACCCGCCCGCCTCGGCGGCGCAAAGTGTACCCATGCCTCGCTGACTAGGAGTTGCAGCCATGACCGCTGTCAGTTCCCTCCACGCCCAAGGTGACAAGCTGCCGCCCTCCCGACTTTGGCGCGTGTTCTGGCTGCAGGGGGTGATCCCCAGCAACCTGTTATGGGCCGCCGCCCTCTGGGCGTTGGCGCAGGGGCGCACCCCGTTGTTGCTGGCGTTGTTCGCGGCGCTGCTGCTGTATACGGGCTGGATCATCCCGGCGGTATGGCGGGCGGCGCCGAGCGCGCAAAATCCCAATTACGGTGTTGCCGCGCGCGGCCTGACCGTGGCCTGGGGCTTGAATACGGTGCTGGTGGTGTTCTTCCTGATGCTGCAGCTGCTGGCTCAGTAGAACTGCACCGGTGTGCCATCGCGATCGAAGGCGGCAAAACGGCTGATCTGGCCGTCGTTGACCGCGTTGACCATCAGGCGCAGTGGTTGCGTTGCTTCATCGCTGGACGGGGCAATGCCGCCACGGCCATCCAGTGAGGCAACAAACACCAGGTCCCAGACCAGCCCGGTCTGGGCGGATTCGGCGGCCAGGGTCTGGAAGGACGCGATTTCCTGCGGGGCCTTGTCCACACACAGCACCGGGCTCAACGTGCCACCTTCGCCGTTGCTGTGGCGGGCATGCTGATCGGCGGTGGGTGATTCGGGCAGGTCGGCTTTGACGAACACAAACAACAGGCGTTGGGGCTCGGTTTGCTGTCCTGCTGCCTGCAGCAGGCCATTGAAATCGTTCAGCATCATGATCGGGGTCACAGGACAGGGCGTTGGTAAAGGGTATGCTGCCATAGCTTCGCAAGGCATGGCGGTGCCCTTGATTGATTTAAGTCATGCCATCGCTTCAAAGCCCCACGTAGGCTGACGGTCAGTCACTACAGGCGAGGGAACCCCGGCATGCCGGGCGAGCGTGGATACGTGCACTCAGGAGGTGAAACAGCCATGAGCCAACTCACCGATGGCTTCGGGCGCAGCTTTCCATACCTGCGTCTGTCGCTGACCGAAGCCTGCAACTTCCGTTGCAGCTATTGCCTGCCCGACGGCTACCAGGCCGACGGCCGGCCGCGCTTTCTTGCGGTGGATGAAATCGCAAGGCTGGTACGGGCGTTTGCCACGCTGGGCATGCACAAGATCCGCCTGACCGGTGGCGAGCCGAGCCTGCGCAAGGACCTGGACCAGATCATCGCCACCGTGGCGCAGGTGCCGGGCGTGCGCAAGGTTGCCATCACCACCAACGGCTGCCTGCTGCCCAGGCGCCTGCCAGGCTGGCATCGTGCGGGCCTGACTGCGCTCAACGTGAGTATGGACAGCCTGCGTCGCGAGCGTTTCCATGCCATCACCGGACATGACCGCCTGCCCGAGGTGATGGAAGGCATCGCCCTGGCCCAGGCGTTGGGCCTGCAATCGGTCAAGCTCAATGCCGTGCTGCTGCGCGGCCTCAATGACGACGAACTGCCGCAATGGATGGCCTTCCTGCGCGACCGGCCAGTGAGCGTGCGTTTCATCGAACTGATGCGCACCGGTGACAACCGCGATTACTTTGAACGTCACCATCTGTGCGCCGATGTGATCGTCGGGCAGTTGCTGGCTGCTGGCTGGAGCGAGCGCAGACGCGCTGCCGATGCGGGCCCCGCACGTGAGTTCAGTCATCCCGACCATCGCGGCAGCATCGGCATCATCGCTCCTTACTCAAAGGATTTCTGCAAAGGTTGCAACCGCCTGCGGGTTACCGCGCGCGGCGATCTGCGGTTGTGCCTGTTCGGTGACTTCGGCATCGCACTGCGGCCGCTGCTGCAGTCAGATGAGGACCAGGGCGCGCTGCTGGCGCGCATCACCACCCAGCTTGGGCTGAAGGCAGCCGGGCATGGACTGCATTTCGGCCAGACCGGGTTGACCCCGCATCTGGCCTCGATTGGAGGATGAGACAAGCAATGAGTGGGCAGATGAGTGCGGCATTCCATATGGCCGATGTACGTGACAAGCGCATTACCCGTCGCCGCGCGGTGGCGGTGGGTGAGCTTGTCGCCGGGCCTGTTGCCTATCCCCTGATCGTCGAGCGACGTCTGCCCAAGGGGGACGCACTGGTGATGGCCGAGATTGCTGGCCTGCAGGGGGCCAAAATGGCCTCGGCGTTGATGCCGCTGTGCCATCCGCTGCCACTGGAACTGGTGAGGGTTTACTGCGCGCCGGCGCCGGAGCGGCTTGCCATCCGGGTGTGGTGCGAATGCGCCAGTGAAGCGCGTACCGGGGTGGAGATGGAAGCGCTGGCAGGGGTCAACGCGGCCCTGCTGACCTTGTATGACCTCAGCAAGCCGGTCGAGCCCGCATTGGAGATCGGCGGTGTCCGGCTGCTGTTCAAGGAAGGCGGCAAGAGCGGCGTGTGGTTGCACCCACAGGGTATGGATGCGGAGGAGCGTGAGCGCTTCCGCCCGCGTCCGCCAAGACAGCTGCAAGGTGCGAGCTGTGTGGTGATCACGCTCAGCGATCGTGCCAGCCGGGGCGACTATGTGGATGAATCCGGGCCAGTGCTGGCCGAGGGGCTGCGTGCACTGGGCGGCGAAGTGGTCAGCACGGAAGTACTGGCCGATGGCATCGAGCCGCTGGCCGGGCGTCTGCACGCGTTCGCCGCCAGCGGCATCCGCATCTGCCTGTGCACTGGCGGCACGGGCCTGGGACCGCGCGATCTCACTCCAGAGGCGTTGCAGTCGCTGGGTGGGCGCAGCGTGCCCGGGCTGGCGCAGATGCTCCGTGGCCTTAGCGCGCAGCACACGCCGTTGGCATGGCTGAGCCGTGCCGAGGTGGTGCAACTGGGGGGCATGCTGGTCATCGCCCTGCCGGGTAGCCCGCGTGCCGCGGCACAGTGCATGAGCATTCTCACGCCGGTGCTGGGCCATGCATTGGCGATGATCGACGGGGCCAGCCACGCATGATCACTTACGCGCAGGCCCTGCAGATCCTGTTGGCCGAGGCGCCGGCGCCAAAGACCGAGCAGGTGGTGGTTGCCGAGGCAGCAGACCGGGTGCTGGCTGCGCCAGTGGTAAGTGCCCAGCACCTGCCACCGTTCGACAATGCTGCGATGGACGGCTTCGCCCTGTGCGCGGACGGCCAGCCCTTGCCTGCCGGTGCCGTATTGCAGGTTGCCGGCTGGCAGGCCGCAGGCGATGCCGCAGCACAGGGGGAGGCAGCACAGGCCTGGGAAATCATGACGGGTGCGCGCATGCCGGCCGGCCTGGACAGCGTGGTGCCGGTCGAGCAGGTGGAGGTGCTGGATGCCGTGGAGGGTCGTCCTGCGCGCGTGCGTCTGCAGGCGATGGTCACGCCCGGGCAACACGTGCGGCTGCGCGGCCAGGACGTGGAGTTGGGCGAAACCGTGCTTGCCGCTGGCACGTCGCTGGATGTGAACGCCATGACCTTGCTGCATGCCCTCGGGACAGCCCGGGTGCAGGTGCAGCAGCGGCCGCAGGTGGCGGTCATCAGCACCGGCAAGGAGCTGATCAGTGATGCGGCCCAGCCGTTGCAGTCCGGGCAGATACGCGACAGCAACCGCCCCTTCCTGGTCAGCCGCCTGCACGCCGCGGGTGCTGATGTGGTCTGGAACGGTGTCGTTGGCGATGACGTGGCTGCTTTTGATGCTGCGCTGGACGCGGCCTTGGCCGCCGGCGCGCGCGTGGTGCTGAGTACGGGGGCGGTGTCGCAGGGCCGCTATGACTTCATCCCTGATGCCCTGCGTGCCCGTGGTGCCACCGTGCTGTTCCACAAGGTCGCCATCCGCCCGGGCAAGCCGCTGCTGTTCGCCCGCCTGGCCGATGGTTGCCTGTACTTCGGCCTGCCGGGCAATCCGATATCCGCGGCAGTGGGGTTGCGCTTCTTCGTGGAGCCGGTGTTGCGCCGCATGCTGGGTTTGGAAGAAGAGGCGCAGTTGCAGTTGCCGTTGCAGGGCGATGTGCGCAAGCCACCGGGGCTGCGCATGCACGCACGGGCACGGGTGGAACTGGATGCGGGGGGGCGGCTGAGCGTGCGGGTGTTGTCCGGGCAGGAATCGTTCCGGCTCAAGACCATGCTGCAGGCCAACGCCTGGGCGATTCTGGAAGGTGAGGATGCGTTGGCCCCGGCCGGCACATTGGCTCGCGTGCAGGGTTGGGGGCATCGCGAGCCGCTGCAACTGGCCCGGCAGGAGGAAGCATGAGAGAGGTCGTTGTGCAGTTGTTTGGTGTGTTTTCCGAGCTGGATCATCGTCGCGAGCTAAGCGTGCGGGTGAACGGTGAACACATCGTGGACCTGCGCCGGGCATTGCGCGAGTTGCTGCTGGAACGGTTCCCCCGGTTCCGTGCCGGGCTGGTGGACTATTCGGTGTTTGCCGATGAAAAGCGCGTGCTGCGCGACAGCGAGCCGCTGCCTGCGGACGGTCGTGTGGCCATCCTGCCACCGGTGAGCGGAGGTTGAAATGAGCGCGGAAAATCTATGGAAAGTGGTCGAGCGCAGCGCCGCCGCGATTGATCCGGGCGAGGGCATCGCTTTTGTGTCCGACCCCGGCTTTGGCGGCATCGATGTATTCATCGGCAAGGTGCGCGACCTGAACCAAGGGCGCGCGGTGCAGGGCATCACCTATGACATGTTCGAGCCGCTGGTACTCAACGAGTTCCAGCGCCTGGTGGCCGAGGTGGAGTCCGAGTTCGGCCCGCGCATCAAGCTGTACGTGGCCCACGCCAGGGGCCGCCTGGCGGTGGGTGAGGTGGCGGTGGTTGTTGCCGCCGGCAGTCCCCACCGTGACGAGGCTTTCCGTGCCTGCCGGCAGCTGATCGAGGCGGTCAAACACCGCTCGCCGATCTGGAAGCAGGAGCATTACCAGGATGGCGACAGCGAGTGGAGCGAAGGCTGCAGCCTGTGCCAACCCAGCGCCGAGCACGCCGACGACGGACATGTCCACGATCACGCCCACTGACCTGCCGGCCATGGCCGGCATCGTGCTGGCCGGTGGCCTGTCCAGCCGCATGGGCCAGGACAAGGCCTTGCTGCGTTGGCAGGGCAGGTCCCTGCTGGCGCACATGTGCGCGCTGCTGCAGGCCGCGGGTGCGCAGACGCTACGGGTCAGCGGCAGCTACCCGGTGCTGCCGGGGGTCGAGTCGGTCCCCGACCTGGTGCCGCGCTGCGGTCCGTTGGGGGGGCTCTACAGCGTGGTGAAGACGCTGCCGGATGGCCCTGTCTGGGTGGTGGCGGTGGACATGCCGCTGCTCGACCGGCAACTTCTTTGGCGGTTGCGTGACGCAGGTGACGCTCGCTGCGTGCATTTCCGCGGGCAACCGCTGCCAATGCGGTTGAACATTGACCGCAGCTGTCGCACCCTGTTGCAGTCGATGGTGATGGACGTGAACGGGCCGCGCTCGTTGTACCGCCTGCAGCGACAGCTGGGCAGCATCGAGCTGCGCCTGCCCGACGATGGCGATGCCCGTCTGCTGAACTGCAATACCCCCATCCAATGGGAGGCTCTGCCTCATGAAAGTGCAGATCCAGTCGCAGTCCGTACGACTGCGCATTGACGAAAACGAGCTGGCCGAGTTGTTGGCGGGGCAGTGGGTGACCAGCCGGACCGACCTGGGGGCACTGGGCGGCTTTTCCTGCGCGCTGCAGCTGCATGCAGGCGAACAGGCGCGGCTGGATGGCAGCGTCACGGCGCTGCGGTTCGCGCTGCCTCAGGAGGATGTGCTAGCGTTGCAGCAGCGCCTGCCGTGCCGTGATGGACTCTCTTACGAACTCCCCCTGCAACCGCAACCGCTGCATCTTCAGTTTGATGTCGATGTACGTGACAGCGTGCGCCAGCGTGGCGTGCAGCGCCGTGCAAGCGACGTCAGCGTCGCCGCAGATTGATATTTGTCAGGTAGGCGCCGTTATGGCGCCTTTGGTTGATCAAGATCAATACCGGCCCCAGGGCCGCCGGGCTTAATGACGCCGTGGCGACTGGGCAGGCAACAGCACAGCAGAACCAGCGCCGTATCAAACAGCCTTGGAGCGTTGCATGAGTGTCAGTCGCGATGCCGTAAAAAACAGCAGGCCCGGTCCCGGCGGTGTCATCACCGATTGGCGGCCGGAAGATCCGGTTTACTGGGAGCAGACCGGTAAACGCGTTGCCACCCGCAACCTGGTCATATCCATCCCCGCGCTGCTGCTGGCGTTCTCGGTGTGGGTGCTGTTTTCGGCGGTGACCATCAGCCTGCCGAAAATCGGGTTTGCCTTCAGTACCGATCAGTTGTTCTGGCTGGTGGCCTTGCCCAGTCTTTCCGGCGCGACGCTGCGCATCTTCTACTCCTTCGTGATCCCGATCTTCGGTGGCCGCCGTTGGACGGCCTTGTCCACCGCCTCGCTGTTGCTGCCCACCTTGTGGCTGGGCTTCGCGGTGCAGAACCCGGCCACGCCGTACTGGGTGTTCGTGTTGATCGCGATCCTGTGCGGCTTTGGTGGCGCCAACTTCTCCTCCTCGATGTCCAACATCTCGTTCTTCTATCCCAAGCAACGTCAGGGCATGGCGCTGGGCTTGAACGCGGGTCTGGGCAATGTCGGCGTATCGGTGTCGCAGGCGGTAGTGCCGCTGGTGATCACGGTGGGCGTATTTGGCGCGCTGGGCGGTGCACCGCAAGCGGTGGTTGATGGCGGCGCGCCATTGTTCGTGCAGAACGCCGGCTTCATCTGGGTGCCCTTCATCGCCTTGTTCGCGATTGCGGCCTGGTTCGGCATGAACGACCTGACCAGCGCCCGCTCTTCGTTCTCCGAGCAGGCGGTGATCTTCCGCCGCAAGCACAACTGGCTGATGTGCTGGTTGTACATCGGCACCTTTGGTTCCTACATCGGCTTTTCTGCCGGTTTCCCGATGCTGGTCAAGAGCCAGTTCCCGGATGTGAACCCGCTGGCCTATGCCTTCATCGGTCCGCTGCTGGGCGCGTTGATGCGCTCGGTGGGCGGCAGCCTGGCCGACCGCTGGGGCGGTGCGCGGCTGACGTTCTGGGTGTTCGCACTGATGATCGCGGCGGTGTTCGGCGTGCTGCACTTCCTGCCAAGCAATGGCCAGGGCGGCAACTTCTACGGTTTCCTGCTCTCGTTCATGGCCTTGTTCGTGCTCAGCGGCATCGGCAACGGCACCACGTTCCGGATGATCCCGGTGATCTTCCGCACCCTGCATGAGCGCCTGTCGGCCAATGAAGGCGCCGAAGGCAAGAAGGCCGCTGCCCACCAGGCCAGCATTGAATCGGCCGCCGTGGTCGGCTTCTCCGGCGCCATCGGTGCCTACGGCGGCTTTTTCATTCCCAAGAGCTACGGCTCATCGATCACCTTGACCGGCAGCCCGGATATGGCGCTGTACGGCTTCATTGCGTTCTACATCACCTGCCTGGTCGTCACCTGGTGGTGGTACTACCGGCGCGGGGCCGAAACCCCCTGCTGAGAAAGCAATGCACCGCAGCCAGATGACACACACAGCCACGATGCAGCAGTTTGCGAACGGAGATTCACCATGAGCTATTTCCTTGATCGCTTGCAGTTCTTCAAGCGTGATCCACAACCCTTCGCCGATGGCCATGGGTTCAGCAAGAGCGAAGGGCGGGACTGGGAAAACAGTTATCGCGCCCGTTGGCAGTACGACAAGATCGTGCGCTCCACCCACGGCGTGAACTGCACCGGCTCGTGCAGCTGGAAGATCTACGTCAAGAATGGCCTGGTCACCTGGGAAACCCAGCAGACCGACTACCCGCGCACCCGCCCGGACCTGCCCAATCACGAACCGCGCGGCTGCCCGCGTGGTGCCAGCTATTCCTGGTACCTGTACAGCGCCAACCGGCTGAAATATCCGCTGATCCGCGGCACCTTGCTGCGCATGTGGCGGCAGGCCCGCAAGACCATGTCACCGGTCGAAGCCTGGGGCAGCATCGTGCAGGACCCGGCCAAGTCGCGCGAGTACAAGCGTCGGCGTGGCATGGGCGGATTCGTTCGATTGAACTGGGACGAGGCTAACGAAATCATCGCTGCCTCCAACCTTTACACCACCAAGGAGTTCGGCCCGGACCGCATCGTCGGTTTCTCGCCGATTCCGGCGATGTCGATGGTGTCCTACGCGGCCGGTGCGCGCTACCTGTCGCTGCTCGGTGGTGCCTGTCTTTCCTTCTACGATTGGTACTGCGATCTGCCGCCGGCCTCGCCGCAGGTGTGGGGCGAGCAGACCGACGTGCCCGAATCGGCTGATTGGTACAACAGCCGCTACATCATCGCCTGGGGCTCGAACGTGCCGCAGACGCGCACGCCCGACGCGCACTTCTTCACCGAGGCGCGCTACAACGGCACCAAGACGGTGTCGATCTGCCCCGACTATTCCGAGCTGGCCAAGCTCACCGACCATTGGCTGCACCCCAAGCAGGGCACCGACGCCGCGCTGGCGTTCGCCTTCGGCCACGTGATCCTGCGCGAGTTCCACGTCGATACGCCCTCGCAGTACTTCCAGGACTACTGCCGCAAGTACTCGGACATGCCGATGCTGGTGCGTGTGGAGCGACGCGCCGACGGCCGCCTGGTGCCGGGCCACTTCCTGCGCGCAAGTGAGCTGGGCGGGCTGGGCGAGAGCAACAACCCCGAATGGAAGACGCTGGCGTTCGACGAGAACAGCGGCGATGTCACCGTGCCGAACGGCTCGGTCGGCTTCCGCTGGGGTGAAAAGGGCAAGTGGAACATCGAGGAAAAAGCCAGTGATGGCCATGAAACCCGCCTGCGGCTGAGCCTTGCCGATATCCACGACGGTATCGAAGCAGTGAGCTTCCCGTATTTCGGTGGCATTGAGAGCGACGGCTGGACCGCTGCGCCGGCCGAAGAAGTGCTTGATCGCAACATCCCGCTGCGCCGCCTGCCGCTGGCCGATGGTGGCGAAGCACTGGTGGCGACGGTGTACGACCTGCTGCTCGCGCAGTACGGCGTGGATCGCGGCTTTGGCGGCGCCAATGTCGCCAAAAGCTTCGACGAGAATGTGCCGGGTACGCCGGCCTGGCAGGAACGCATCACCGGCGTGTCACGCGCCGAGGTGATAGAAATCGCCCGCGAGTTCGCCCGCACTGCCGACAAAACCCATGGTCGCAGCATGATCATCGTCGGCGCCGGCATGAACCACTGGTTCCACAACGACATGAACTACCGTGGCCTGATCAACATGCTGGTCATGTGCGGCTGCGTGGGCCAGACCGGCGGTGGCTGGGCGCATTACGTGGGGCAGGAAAAACTGCGTCCGCAGACCGGCTGGCAGCCGCTGGCGTTTGGCCTGGATTGGAGCCGTCCGCCGCGCCAGATGAACGGCACCTCGTTCTTCTACTTCAACACCGGGCAGTGGCGTTACGAAAAGCTGCAGGTGGACGAACTGCTGTCGCCGCTGGCCGATGCCTCCAAGTACAGCGGCAGCCTGGCCGACCTCAACCTGCGCGCGGTGCGCATGGGCTGGTTGCCGAGTGCACCGCAGCTGGACCGCAACCCGCTGCAGCTGGTGCGCGAGGCCGAACAGGCCGGCATCGCACCGGCCGACTACGCGCTGTCCAAGTTCAAGGACGGCTCGCTGGACTTCGCCTTCGCCGATCCCGATGCGGCGCAGAACCACCCGCGCATGATGTTCATCTGGCGCTCCAATCTGCTCGGTTCCTCCGGCAAGGGCCACGAGTACATGCTGCGGCATCTGCTCGGCACCCGTCACGGCCTGCAGGGCAAGGATCTGGGCGAGATGGGCGCGGTCAAGCCCGAGGACGTGAAGTGGCATGACGAGGCGCCGGAAGGCAAGCTCGATCTGCTGGTGACGCTGGATTTCCGCATGTGCACCACCGCGCTGTATTCGGACATCGTGCTGCCGACTGCCACCTGGTACGAGAAGGACGACCTCAACACCTCCGACATGCATCCCTTCATCCATCCGCTGTCCAAGGCGGTGGACCCGGCCTGGGAATCGCGCAGCGATTGGGACATCTTCAAGGGCGTTGCACGCACGCTGAGCGACATGGCACCGGGCGTGCTCGGTGTCGAAAAGGATCTGGTGCTGGTGCCGACCCTGCACGACACGCCCAACGAGCTGGGCATGCCGTTCGGCGTGGCCGACTGGAAGAAGGGCGAGTGCGAGGCCATCCCCGGCAAGACCATGCCGAGCATGACCGTGGTCGAGCGCGACTACCCCAATCTCTACCGCAAGTTCACCTCGCTCGGTCCATTGCTTGACAAGCTGGGCAATGGCGGCAAGGGCATGAGCTGGGATACCAAGCACGAGGTTGAATTCCTCGGCAAGCTCAACCACACCGTGCTGGAAGAAGGCATCAGCAAGGGCCGGCCATCCATCGACACAGCGATTGATGCCTGCGAAGTGGTGCTGCATCTGGCCCCGGAAACCAACGGGCATGTCGCGGTCAAGGCCTGGGAATCGCTGAGCACCTTCACCGGCCGCGAGCACGCCCATCTGGCGCTGGGCAAGGAACATGAGGCAATCCGCTTCCGTGACATCCAGGCACAGCCGCGCAAGATCATTTCCTCGCCCATCTGGTCCGGGCTGGAAGACGACAACGTCAGCTACAACGCCGGCTATACCAATGTGCACGAGCTGATTCCGTGGCGCACGATCACCGGTCGCCAGCAGTTCTACCAGGACCACGAGTGGATGATCGACTTCGGTGAGGCCTTCATGAGCTACCGGCCGCCGGTCAACACCCGCACGGTGGAGCCGCTGCTCAACAAGCGCTCCAACGGCAACAAGGAGATCGTGCTGAACTGGATCACCCCGCACCAGAAGTGGGGCATCCACAGCACCTATAGCGACAACCTGATCATGCAGACACTGTCGCGTGGTGGTCCGATCGTCTGGCTGAGCGAGGACGACGCGCGCAGTGCCGGCATCGAGGACAACGACTGGATCGAGCTGTTCAACGTCAACGGTGCGATTGCCGCGCGTGCGGTAGTCAGTCAGCGGGTGATGTCGGGCATGGCGATGATGTACCACGCCCAGGAACGCATCATCAACGTGCCGGGTTCGGAGATTTCCGGCACCCGTGGCGGCATCCACAACTCGGTGACCCGCATCGTGCTCAAGCCCACCCACATGATCGGCGGCTACGCGCAGCTGGCATGGGGCTTCAACTACTACGGTACCTGCGGTACCAACCGCGATGAGTTCGTGATCGTGCGCAAGATGGACAAGATCGATTGGCTGGATGGTGAAGAGTCCGTTGTCGCCGCACGGGAGGTGGTGTGATGAAAGTACGTGCCCAGATTGCGATGGTATTGAACCTGGACAAGTGCATCGGCTGCCACACCTGCTCGATCACCTGCAAGAACGTGTGGACCTCGCGCGAAGGCGTGGAATACGCCTGGTTCAACAACGTTGAAACCAAGCCCGGTATCGGCTACCCCAAGGAATGGGAAAACCAGGACAAGTGGAACGGCGGCTGGGTGCGCACCAGCGCCGGCAAGCTGGTGCCGCGCGCCGGCGGCCGCTGGCGCATGCTGGCCAAGATCTTCTCCAACCCCGACCTGCCGCAGATCGACGACTACTATGAGCCGTTCGATTTCGATTACCAGCACCTGCACGACGCGCCCGAGCTGAAGCATCAGCCGACCGCACGGCCGCGCTCGCTGCTGACCGGGCAGCGCATGGAAAAGATCGAGTGGGGCCCGAACTGGGAGGAAATCCTCGGTACCGAGTTCTCCAAGCGCTCGCGTGACTACAACTTCGACAAGGTGCAGAAGGAAATCTACGGCGCCTTCGAGAAGACCTTCATGATGTACCTGCCACGCCTGTGCGAGCACTGCCTCAATCCGGCCTGCGTGTCAGCCTGCCCATCCGGTGCGATCTACAAGCGCGAGGAAGACGGCATCGTGCTGATCGACCAGGACAAGTGCCGTGGCTGGCGCATGTGCGTGTCGGCCTGCCCGTACAAGAAGATCTATTACAACTGGAAAAGCGGCAAATCCGAGAAGTGCATCTTCTGCTACCCGCGCATCGAGATGGGCGAGCCCACCGTGTGTTCGGAAACCTGCGTGGGCCGCATCCGCTACCTCGGGGTGATGCTGTACGACGCCGACCGCATTGCCGAGGCCGCATCGGTGGCGGCGGAGAAGGACCTGTACCAGGCCCACCTGGACATCTTCCTGGATCCGTTCGACCCGGCGGTGATCGAAGCCGCGCGTGCCGAAGGCATCCCCGACAGCTGGCTGGAATCGGCCAAGCAGTCGCCGGTCTACAAGATGGCCATCGACTGGAAGCTGGCACTGCCGTTGCACCCGGAATACCGCACCTTGCCGATGGTCTGGTATGTGCCGCCGTTGTCGCCGATCCAGTCGGCGGCCGAGCGTGGCCACGTCGGCATGAGCGGCGAGCTGCCGGATATCGCTTCGCTGCGTATTCCGGTGCGTTACCTAGCCAACCTGCTGACGGCGGGTGACGAAGCGCCGGTTGTGCGGGCGCTGGAACGCTTGATGGCAATGCGTGCCTGGCGGCGCGGCAAGAACGTCGATGGCGTGGAAGACATGCGCGTGCTTGAGCAGGTTGGTTTGACCCCGGCGCAGGTCGAAGAGATGTACCGCTACCTGGCCATCGCCAACTACGAGGACCGCTTCGTGATACCCAGCGCGCACCGCGAGTACGCCAACGACGCCTTCGGCGAACGTGGCGGTTGCGGCTTCACCTTCGGCAATGGCTGCAACGGTGACAGCCCGGCCGATCTGTTCAGCCAACGCAAGAACACCACCTTTGCGGTGCATCCCAACCGCCAGCACCGGCACGAGGTGACGAAATGAGTGTGCTCAAGCTGATTGGTGTATTGCTGGATTACCCGCGTGACGAGCTTTGGCAGCATGGCGAGGAGCTGCTTGAGGCCTGCGACGATCCGGCGCTGTCGCCGGCCCGTCGCGGGCAGTTGCAGGCCTTCGTACGCGAGCTGCTGGCCAGTGATCCGCTGGATGCGCAGGACCGCTGGTTGTCCACCTTCGACCGTGGCCGCTCGATGAGCCTGCTGGTGTTCGAACACATCCATGGCGAGTCGCGCGACCGTGGTCAGGCCATGGTCGACCTGATCGACGCCTATCGCAAGAACGGTTTCGAGCTGGATGCGCGCGAACTGCCGGATTATCTGCCGCTGTTGCTGGAATACCTCTCGCACCGGCCGCAGGCCGAGGCCAAGGACTGGCTGCACCACATCGGCCACATCGCCGGCATGCTCGCCGCGCGTGCGGCCGAGCGGCAGCTGCCGCATGCGGTGTTGCTGGAAATCCTGGTCGAGGCCGGCGAAGGCAAGGTCAACTTGGCGGTGCTGCGGCAACGGGCAAGCGAGGAAGTGCGCGACGACACCGTCGAAGCCATGGACAGCCTGTGGGAGGAAGAGGCGGTGCGCTTCGGCACCGATGCGCCTTCGCAGGATTGCGACCCACCCCATCGTTCACCGGCACGCGCGCAGCCGCGGGAGATCCAGCCATGAATTACGTCAATCAGTTCGCCTTCCAGTTCTATCCCTACATCGCGGTGGCGGTGCTGTTGATCGGCAGCTGGGCGCGTTATGACAAGGCCATGTACAGCTGGCGTACCGGCTCCACCCAGTTGCTGTCCGACCGTGGCATGCGTATTGGCAGCAACTGCTTCCACATCGGCATCATCGCCATCCTTGGTGGCCACTTTGTCGGCCTGCTGACCCCGCATGCGTTGTATGAGCCCTTCATCACCTCCTCGCAGAAACAGTTGCTGGCGATGGTGGTCGGTGGCTTCTTCGGCGCGCTGTGCTTCGTCGGCATCACCATTTTGCTGGTGCGGCGGCTGACCAATGCGCGGGTCCGCGCCATCGGCAGCTTTGGCGACACGCTGGTGCTGGTGCTGCTGTTCGCTCAGCTCTGTCTTGGCCTGTACAGCATCAAGGTCTCGGCCGGCCATCTGGACGGCGGGGTGATGGTGATGCTGGCCGAGTGGGCGCAGCACATCGTCACCTTTCGTGCCGGCGCGGCCGATTATGTCGAAGGCGTGCATTGGGTCTACAAAGCGCACATCTTCCTCGGCCTGACGCTGGTGCTGATCGCACCGTTCACCCGTCTGGTGCATGTGTGGAGCGTGCCGATCAGTTACCTGTGGCGGCCGTACCAGGTGGTGCGTCGTCGTCAGGCCACGCTGCGCTACGGTCCGCGGGAGTAAGCCATGGGCAGCCTGCCACGCATACTTCCGATCACGGTGATCGACTCGGACAAGTCGGTGCCGGCCGAAGCCGGCCACCATCACGAACAGGATGCGGGAACCCGTGGCCTCGGCCAACCGGCACCGTGCAGCCTGTACGTGCAGGACACGCCGATCAGCGAGGCCGATATCGCCCGCGAGATGCAGTACCACCGGGCGATGCGCCCGGAGCAGTCGCGTGCCGATGCGGCGCGTGCGCTGGTGGTGCGCGAACTGCTGCGGCTGGAAGCCGAACGGCTTGGCCTGGCCGATGTCCCCGGCGTCGGCCAGGAGACCAGCGAGGAAGCACGCATCCAGCAGCTGATCGAACAGGCGCTGGTAGACCGCGTGCCCAGCGAAGACGACTGCCAGCGTTACTTTGCGCAAAACCCCGAGCGTTTCCGCTCACCGGACCGCATCCGCGTACGCCACATCCTGCTGGCGGCACCGGCCGACGATATCGCCGGCCGGCTGAAAGCCCGCACCCTGGCCGAGAAGCTGATCGCCGAACTGCTGGAACAGCCGCATCTGTTTGCCGATCTGGCCGCGCGTCACTCGCAATGCCCGTCCAGCAGCGAAGGCGGCGATCTGGGCTGGCTGCAACGCGGCCAGACTACGCCGGAGTTCGATCGCCAGGTATTCCGCCTGCGACAAGGCTTGGCCGGGTTCCCGGTGGAATCGCGCTGGGGCTACCACGTGGTCAGCATCGATGCGCTGGAAGCCGGCACGGCGCTTACCTTCGAGCAGGTGCGGGCGCAGATCAGTGACTACCTGGAACTACAGGTGCGCCAACGCGACCTGCAGCAGTTCCTGCTTGAGCTGCGCGAGCGCTACCCGGTGCGCGGGCTTGAAGACATCGAAGCACAGGCTGAGTAGAACGTAACCCCCAGGAGTGGCAATGAGCCAGAATCTACAGAACATCAGCAGCGGCGAACAACAACGTGCGCTGTGGTTGAGCACGTTCGCCTTCACCATGTGCTTCGCGGTGTGGATGATTTTCGCCATCATCGGCATCCAGATCAGCAAGCAGCTGGGTCTGAACGACACCCAGTTCGGCCTGCTGATTGCAACCCCGGTGCTGACCGGCTCTGTGATCCGCGTCTTCCTCGGCATCTGGTCCGACCAGTTCGGCGGCCGCAAGGTGATGACCTTGGTGATGTTGTGCGGCGCGGTGGCAACGTGGCTGCTGACCTACGCTGAAACCTATCCGCAGTTCCTGCTGGCGGCGTTGTTTGTCGGCATTGCCGGCGGCAACTTCTCGGTCGGCGTCACTTATGTCTCCAAGTGGTTCCCGCCGGAGAAGCAGGGCACCGCATTGGGCATCTTCGGGGCCGGCAATATCGGCTCGGCAGTGACCAAGCTGCTGGCACCGCTGGTGATGGTGGCGTCCGGTTGGATGATGGTGGCCAAGCTGTGGGCGGTTGGGCTGGCGGTTACCGCGGTGCTGTTCTATCTGTTCAGCAAGGAAGACCCGTCGCTGGAAGAGCGCCGTCGCAGCGGCGTCAAGCCGATGTCCTTCGCCCAGCAGATGGCGCCGCTGAAGAACCTGCAGGTGTGGCGCTTCTCGCTGTACTACTTCTTCGTATTCGGCGGCTTCGTCGCCCTGGCACTGTGGCTGCCGCACTATCTGGTCGGCGCCTACGGCATGGACGTCGCTACAGCGGGCGTGTTGGCCGCGTGCTATTCGATCCCGGCCAGCCTGTTCCGGGTGGTGGGCGGTTGGATGTCCGACCGCATCGGTGCGCGCAGGGTGATGTACTGGACGCTGGGTGTGTCGTCGATTTGCACCTTCATCCTGGCCTATCCGGATACCCGCTACATCGTGCAGGGCATCCATGGCGAGATCAGCTTCCATCTGGCAATCAGCGTGACCTTGTTCACCATGCTGGTGTTCGTGCTCGGCTTCTTCATGTCGCTGGGCAAGGCCGCGGTGTACAAGCACATCCCGGTCTATTACCCGCAGCATGTGGGCTCGGTCGGCGGTGTGGTCGGCATGATCGGTGGCCTCGGCGGCTTCATCCTGCCGATCGTGTTCGGCGCCTTGAACGATGCGCTCGGCATCTGGAGCAGCTGTTTCATGCTGCTGTTCGTACTGGTCAGCATCGCGCTGGCGTGGATGCACTTCGCCATCCGTCGGATGGAGCGTCGCAACTTCCCGCAGCTGGATCGTGAGACCGACCTGCCTGAAGCCATCGACGCCGCCGCCGCGGAGAAACAGCGCCGGGCTTGATCCAGATCAGTGAAACCCGGCGGTCGCTGCGCGAGGATGCTTGCATGCCAGTAGAGACCGCCGGGATGGATGACGCCACATTGCATGTTGCATTGCTGCAGCAACCCGCGCACGTGTTGTTCCCGGCGCCGGCGGAGCTGAGCCCCGGCTTCGCCGAGGCGGGCTGGCGTGCGGCCATGCAGGCCAGCAACGAGCATCTGATTCCACGTGCGTTGACGCTGGGTTTCTGCGCACCCCCACATGAGCTGGAGCGCGCCGAGAACGTGCTGGACGCGTTGCTGGTGTGCGTGCGCCTGCATGCGAACATGCTGGCCAGCGATCGCGAAGTGGCGGCCATGGTGCTGCAGCCGGGTATCGTCGAGCATCTGCCGCCCGCCCTGCTGGGCCGCCTGTTGGACGCGGTGCCGGAGCAGCTGTGCACCATCGCCCGGCCGCAGGTTGAGGTGCGCCTGGATGCGGCCAGCGATGTCGCACCGGCTGCATTGCGCGAGGTCGGCTGCACGCGGATGACGGTGATCGACCATGCCGGCGTCAATGGCCCGGCGATGCTGGCCCAAGCCCAGCAGACCGGCTTTACCGCGTGTTACTACCAGCTGCGCGTGCCGTGCTACGCCGATGTGTCGTTCCTGCAGCGGCTGCAGCGGGTGCTGGAGCTGGCGCCCGAACGCATCATCCTGCCATCGCCTGCATTGCTGCCCGAGTACCCGTTGCCAACGGACTGGCTGCAGGCATGGCGGCTGCTGCGTGCAGGCGGCTACCTGCCGCTTGGCGGCGATCACTATCAGCGGCCGGACCTGCCGATGCCGCTGCGCAACGGCGATGGCCAGCGTCATTGCGACCTGCTCGGGGTGCCGCGGCGCGAGCGCCATGACCTGCTCGGCATTGGTGTGGGCGCCTTCAGCCAGATCGGCGATGTCATCTGCCGCATCGAGCCTGAGCCGAGCCATTGGCGCGCCTGCCTGGTGGTTGGGCAGCCAGGAATATCCTCCGGGCTTATTCTTTCCGAGCATGAACGTATGACCGATGAGGTGGTGCAGAGCCTGGCCTGCGACCACGCATTGGACATGCGCGCCTTCGAATGGCGCAACGCGCAGCCATTCGACGCCTGTTTCGAGCACGCGTGGAGCCGCGTCGCCATGTTCATCGAGCGCGGCTGGCTGCGCCGTGACGGCGACATGCTGTTGATCCAGAACGAAGGTGAGCTGCTGTGGCGTATGATCGCAGCGTGCTTCCGCCCCTTGGCCGCTGTTGCTTGAAAACGGAATGACGTCACCTACACCCCCACCGCGCGGCCCCTTGGGAACCGCGGCGCCGAATCCAGCCGCTGCCGGCGACGGTGACGCGCTGCATTTCTGCACGACCTGTGCGTTCTCCGATGCCTGCAGTTCGCAGGGCTATGACAAGACGGCGCTGAACGAGCTGCACGTGATGGTCGACCACGTTGGGCCGTACCATGCGGGCGACTACATCTTCCGCGCGGGTGAACCCTTCGATGCAATCGCTGCGGTGCGCGCCGGCATGGTCAAGACCTTCGTCGACGACAGCCTTGGCAACGAGCAGGTGCTGGGCTTTGCCTTGCCTGGCGAAGTTATCGGCCTGAACGCCATCCACGGATCGCGTTATCCCTGCAATGCGGTGGCGTTGGATACCGTGCATCTGTGCCGTATCTCGTTTCCGCGCATCAGCATGCTGGCCAGCCGCATGCCCGGCCTGCAGGCCAAGCTGTTCAGCCTGCTCAGTGCCGAGATCGGCAAGGCGGGGCTGTTGGCGGCCAATTACCGTACCGAGGAGCGCATGGCGGCGTTCCTGCTGGATATCTCCAGCCGCTACGCGCGGCGTGGCTTCTCGGCACACCGCTTCAACCTGACCATGACCCGCACCGAGATCGCCAACTACCTGCGCATGGCGCCGGAAACGGCCAGCCGGGTGTTGCGGCGTTTGAGCGACGAAGAAGTCATCGCGGTGAAGCAGCGCGAGATCATCCTGCTGCAACCGGAACGTCTGGCGTTGATGGCGGCCACCGATGACGCAAGCGAATGATGCCCAACCAAGGATGCATGCATGAACAAGCTGTGGGCGTTGTTGTTGCTGGCCGTCACGCTGCCGGCAAGCGCAGCTGATCTGACGGTCTCCGCGGCTTCCAGCCTGACCGAGAGTTTCCGCGAGATATCCAGCGCATACGAGACGGCCAACCCGGGCACGAAGGTGGACCTGAACTTCGCCGCCTCCGGCACCTTGCTGCAGCAGATCGCACGCGGCGCGCCGGTCGACGTGCTGGCCTCGGCCGACCAGACCACGATGGCACAGGCCAATACCGAAGGCCTGATCGATCCGGCAACCCAGCACGTATTCGCGCAGAACAGCCTGTGGGTGGTGGTGCCGCCGCAGGCCAGCAACAAGCCGACCACGTTGGCGGCGCTGACCAAGGCCGATGTGAAGCGCGTTGCCATCGGCAATCCCGACAGCGTACCGGTTGGGCGCTATGCACGCGGTGCGCTGCAGCAGGCCGGTGTGTGGCCGGTGGTGCAGGCCAAGATGATCAGCACCCAGAACGTGCGCCAGTCACTGGACTATGTGGCACGGGGTGAAGTGGATGCAGGCTTCGTTTACGCCACCGACGCGCAGGCGATGAGCGAGCGCGTGCAGCGCACCTTTCAGGTGCCGGTTGCCGGTGGTATCGCGTATCCGTTGGCGATGGTGAAGACCAGCCGCAATGCCGCCGAAGCAAAGCGCTTCATCGCCTTCGTGCGCTCGGCGCAGGGCCAGGCCATTCTGCACAGGCACGGCTTCGGTAGTCCTTGATGGTGGATCTGGACTGGAGCGCGCTGTGGTTGTCGTTGAAGGTGGCCGGCTGGGCGACCGCGATCAACCTCGTGCTCGGTGTCGGATTTGGTGCCTTGTTGGCGCGGCGGCGCTTCCCCGGCCGTGAGTTGCTGGACACGATATTCACCCTGCCGATGGTGTTGCCGCCGACGGTGCTGGGCTATTACCTGCTGGTGCTGATCGGCAGCAAGGGCCCGCTTGGTGCATGGCTGGAAGACAGTTTCGGCATCAATCTTGTGTTTACCTGGCAGGCAGCGGTGATCGCGGCTGCGGTGGCCTCGTTTCCGCTGGTGTTCAAGCCGGCGCGTGCGGCCTTCGAGGATGTGGATGGGCAGCTGGAACAGGCCGCGCGCACCTTGGGTGTATCCGAGCTGGCGCTGTTCTTCCGGGTGACCTTGCCGCTGGCATGGCGCGGCATTCTTGCCGGCTTGCTGCTGGCGTTCGCCCGCGCGATGGGCGAGTTCGGCGCCACCATCATGGTCGCCGGCAGCATTCCCGGCCGCACCCAGACCTTGTCCATCGCCATCTACGAGGCGGTGCAGGCCGGCAATGACGGTCGCGCCAACGCCTTGGTGCTGCTGTCCTCGCTGGTCTGCATCAGCGTGCTGCTGCTTGCCGCGCGATTGGTCGGGCGGCGGCAGGAGGGGGCGCGCAATGTGGCTTGAGCTGGATATCCAACGCAAGCTGCAGGCTGCAGGCCAGCACTTCCAGCTGCAGGCGGCCTTGCGTTGCACACAGCGCAATGTGGTGTTGTTCGGCCCGTCTGGTGCGGGAAAAAGTTTGACCTTGAAGGCGGTGGCTGGATTGCTGCGGCCGGACGCCGGTGTGATCCGTATGCACGGGCAAGCGCTGTTCGATGCGGCTGCCGGCATCAATCTGTCACCACAACGGCGCCGCATCGGCTATGTGTTCCAGGACTACGCCTTGTTCCCGCACCTGACGGTGCGGCAGAACGTGGGTTTTGGCCTGCAGCGAGGCCTGTTGAATCCGCCGCGGAGCCGTCGTATCGATGCGGTCGAGCAATGGTTGCAGACGTTCCGCATCGATCACCTCGGTGACCTGCTGCCGTCGCAGATCTCCGGCGGCCAACGTCAGCGCACCGCCTTGGCGCGGGCGCTGGTGACCAAGCCGCAGGCACTGCTGCTGGATGAGCCGTTCGCCGCACTCGACCACGCCCTGCGTGCGCATCTGCGCCAGGAGCTTGAAACGGTGCTGGACCAGACCGGCATCCCGCTGCTGCTGATCAGCCATGATCCGGAGGACGTGGACATGTTCGGCCAGCAGGTGGCGCATCTGGCTGATGGCCGCGTGCAGGCCTGATTCTCCGCGTAACGATTAGTCCGGCTTGCCGTCCGCACGTGGGCGCCAGTAGATCCACCCCAACCGCAGCAACCACGGTGCAAGCACCAGCAGCCAGCCGGCGGCGGCGACGGCATGCCAATGCCAGGGATCATCCAGTAGCGGCGCCAGGATGCGCAGCACTGCAACCAGTTGCAGGCCGAGCAGGGCGACCCATGCGACCACCGGCATCACCAGTGCACGCCCGGAATGGCCTTGGGTCACACGCGTGACCATGGCCACCAACAGGCTGCCGAACAGGCCGATCGCCAAGGCATGTAGTGGCGCGCGTTCCAGCCAGCCGGTATGGCCGGCAAGCGCAGCGATGTCCTGCAGCAGATACAGCAGCATCGCCAGCGGCCACCACGCCAGTCCGTAAAAAAGCACGCTCAACAGCGGCGGCTTGGGTCCGCGCGGCCACCAACGCCACAGCGAGTACAGCGACAACAGCAGCAGGCCCGCATCGGCCAGCAGCGTCGCCAGTGGCTGCTGCAGCTGTTCCCCGGCCAGATGCAGCAGGCACAGTCCCCACAGGATCGCCAACCATTGTGGTGGCCGCCATGCCTGGTAGCCCGGCACCACGTTGCCGGCGAAGAACGGAAACATGCGGTGGGCGACGCTTGCGTAGATCGGCAGCAACAGCCCGAAGGTGCCAAGCGACACGCTCAGTGCCTGCCAGCGGATATCAGCACCTGTGGCAGCGGCGGCGAAACCGAGCAGGCCGATCCAGCCCATCAGCAAGCCGGACCAGCATGACCACGCATGCCAGGTGCGGCCTTTCTCCTGCAACAGCAGGCGGCCGAGTACGACCAGCCCGAATGCCCATCCCAGCGCCGCCAGCAACAGGGCCAACCACATCCCGGGTTGCCAACCGCTGCTGGCGGTCAGCAGCGCGATCTGCGCGCCGAACAGTCCGCTACCAACGCCTGCGTATTGCCACCGCGGCAGTGCCGGCAATCCCATCCAGCGTGGGAATACGGTCAACAGGAAGCCGAAGATGAAACTGGGCAGCACCAGGTACTGCATCCACAGCCCATGCAGCCAGGCCGGCGGCACGGCGGGCACGGGCAGGGGGCTGCCCAGCTGCAAGCCGGCCAGCCAGAGCGCCCACCAAGCCATCGCCAAGCCGAGATTGCAGACACCGATGAAGAACAGCAGCCGGTGTGGCGCATTGAATAGCTGCACGCGGGTCGTGAAAGTTTCCACGCAGCGAGTATCCGCCCCTTCGTCGCCGCCGGGACTGACCAATATCAAGGCCGGCGCCATCAGCAGAAAGCCGCGGCAAGCATCGCCAGATCAATGGCTGGCCGTAGCCCGGGTAAGCGCAGCGCACCCGGGGCGGTTGGTGCGGAGTGGGAGGGACGCCCAGATCCGTCGGCGTGGCGTTCGCACAGGAGTGAGCCACAGCACACATCGCGAGATTGAACGAAAGCCCGTAGCCCGGGTAAGCGCAGCGCACCCGGGGCAGTTGGTGCGGAGTGGGAGGGACGCCCAGATCCGTCGGCGTGGCGCTCACGCAGGAGCGAGCCACAGCACACATCGCGAGATTTAACCAAAGCCGTAGCCCGGGTAAGCGCAGCGCACCCGGGGCGGTTGGCGCGGATACGGATGCCCGGACCGCTCTTCCCGGGTGCGCTGCGCTTACCCGGGCTACGTTGCTGCGGGCGAGTGTGGTGCACCCTGGACGATAGTGGCCAGATCGTGATGGCAGGCAATCCGCCTGCCGCGGTGCGATGATGGAGCACGGGCGTAGCTGGCGTACCCTGCGGCCTGTGGGGGCTGATTGGCGGCGGGTCGACGCAACACGCCAGCGGCAAGTCATCTCTTCTTGCGGGGAAGCAGAAAGATGTTCCGGAGCAGCCTCGAAACAGCACCACTGGCACGCGGGTTCACCTTGATGGCATCGCTGCTGCTTGTGCTGTGCGCCTCGCTGCTGCTTGCACCTGCGCCGCTGCTGGCTGCGACCGAAGAAAGCACCGCCCAGGCGCATGCCCCAGCGACGGTGCGCTATTACAACCGTGACATCCTGACCTTCCGCAGTGCGTTCATGGGGCGCTCGCCCTTGCAGCGGGCGCAGGTTGCCGAATTCAACATCAAGCGCATCGTCGACGAGCCGGGAACGCCCGGCGTCACCTTCAACGATACCGCCGCCGGTGTGATCCTGCTGCTCGGCGGGGAAGTCGTCACCCTCATCACGCCTGCCGATGTGGATACCGCGCAGGGCCAGAGTCTGGCCCAGGTACGCGAGGAGGTGCGCAGCCGGCTTGGCGAGGCGGTCGCCGCCGCCGAGCGCGAGCGTGCGCCGGGACGGGTGCTTCGCGGTGTGCTGCACAGCCTTGTCGCCACCGCACTGGCCGCCGCCTTGGCCTGGGTGATGGCCTGGCTGGCACGTCAGCTGCGGGCGGCGATGCTGGTCTGGGTGGGTAAAAAAGCCGGGACGTTGCGTAGTGAACCGCCCCGGGATTCCTGGAGGCTCCAACTCTTGAGAGGATGGAGTCATGAACAAGCCAGTGAAATATTCCGCGGAAGTACGGGACCGGGCGGTGCGGATGGTGCTGGAGCACCAGGACGATCACGGTTCGCAGTGGGCGGCGATCGCATCGATTGCCGGGAAGATCGGGTGCACTGCCGAGACGCTGCGGTTATGGGTGCGGCGGGCCGAGCGTGATCAGGGCAAGCGGCCGGGCCTGACGACGGATGAGCGGGCGCGGATGAAGGCGCTGGAGCGGGAGAACCGCCAGCTGCGACAGGCCAACGAGATCCTGCGCAAGGCGTCAGCATATTTTGCCCAGGCGGAGCTCGACCGCCACTTCAAGCCATGACGAGGTTCGTGACCGAACACCGCCACGCCTACGGAGTCGAGCCGATCTGCCGTGTACTTCAGATCGCTCCGTCGACGTACTACAACCATGCGGTCCGTCAGGCCGATCCGGAGCGCAATCCGAACCGCTGGTGGCAGGACCAGGGACTGGCGGTGGAGGTCCGCCGGGTCTGGGACGAGAACCGTCAGGTCTACGGGGTGCGCAAGGTGTGGCGGCAGTTGCTGCGGGAAGGCTGGCAGGTGGCCCGGTGCACGGTGGAACGGCTGATGCGTCGGCTGGGCCTGCGTGGTGTGATCCGCGGCAAGGTGGTGAAGACCACGGTCAGCGACAAGGCGCAGCCGTGCCCGCTGGACCGGGTGAACCGGCAGTTCCATGCCGATCGACCCAATGCGCTATGGGTGAGCGACTTCACCTACGTCTTGACGTGGCAGGGCATGGTGTACGTGGCGTTCGTGATCGACGTGTACGCACGTCGGATCGTGGGCTGGAAGGTGTCCAGTTCGATGACGACCGACTTCGTTCTGGACGCACTGGAGCAAGCACTGCAGGCCCGGCAACGGGAGGGCGAATTGATCCATCACTCCGACCGCGGGTCGCAATACGTGTCGATCCGCTACAGCGAGCGACTGGCCGAAGCTGGGGTTGAACCGTCGGTGGGAAGCGTGGGCGACAGCTATGACAACGCGCTGGCCGAGACGATCAACGGGCTGTACAAGGCCGAGGTGATCCATCGGCAGACGTGGCGCAGCCGCCAGCAGGTAGAACTGGCCACGCTGGACTGGGTGTACTGGTACAACCACCAATGACTGCTGGGGCCGATCGGGAACATCCCGCCAGCGGAAGCCGAAGCGGCTTACTATCGGCAGCAAGCCGGTCAGGCCAAAGCGGCCTGACTCAAACCAAATGGCCTCCAAGAAAGTCGGGGCGGTTCAGTCCGGAGCAGGTCTGGGGAGGATGAAATCAGCCCATGCCTGCATCATGGGGCGTCGTTGCTCCAGCAGATCGGTGCGGTGATAGGCAGCTTCGACCTTGTTTTGGACAGTGTGGGCCAGCGCGCGTTCAGCAAGATCCCGAGCATAGCCTTCCTCGCTGCACCAGTCGCGAAAGCTTGACCGGAAGCCGTGCGCGGTGGCTATCCGCTTGTCGCTATCGCTGTGGGCCTTCAGGCGGCGCAATAGCGCAGTTAGGGTCATGTCCGAGAGGACTGTTCGGGAATGGATCGATGGGAAGACCAGATGATCGTGCTTGCCTACCTGTACCTGCAGCAAAGTGATGGCTTGCTCAGAGAGTGGGACTCGATGGGTCTGGCTGGCTTTCATGCGATCGGCAGGAATGATCCAGACTTTGTTGCGCAAATTGACCTCATCCCAAGTCATTCCCCTGACTTCGCCAGAGCGCGCAGCGGTCAAGATCAAAAACAGCAGCGCACGTTTGGTGACATCTAGCTCGTATGTATCCACCAGTCTGGTTTTGACAAACGCCGGGATGTCAGTCCAGGGCATGGCAGGTTGGTGCTCTTGTCGGACCGTCTTGCTGGGTTGTACCGGTAGCAGATGGGTGACTACATCCACAGGGTTGGCTTGGTTGAACCCGTGCGCCCAGCCCCAGGCCATCACGGCATGCAAACGCTGCTTTACCCGGGAAGCGGTCTCCGCTTTTTCCAGCCAGATCGGGCGCAAGACATCGGCCATATGGCGGGGCTGAAGTTGGTCCATCGGCAAGGAGCCGATCTTGGGGAAGGCGTACTCGGTAAGCGTGTTGATCCACTGCTGGGCGTGCTTGGCATTCTTCCACCCTGGCTTGAGTTCGGCATGTACCTGTTCTGCCGCCTCTTGGAAGGTTGGCATCACGGGTGCAGCAACTGCGGGCGCCTTGGTCGCCAGGGGATCTTGCCCAAGTGCAATCTCTTCGCGCATTTCGCGAGCCAGCTTGCCGGCAAGGGCGATGCTCACATGCGGGTAGCTGCCGAGGCCTGCATTGCGGCGTTTGCCAGTGGTAGGGCTCACGTAGCGTAGGACCCACTTACCTTGCCCCTTCTTTGTGCGTGAAGGATGCAGGCTTAGGCCGGGGACTCCGCCGTGTGGCAGTGCTGTGCTCCCGGGAGTGGTGCTTCTGGCTTTGATGTCGGTAAGCAGTGCCATGGGTGTCTGGTATGCCATCTGGTATGCCATCCAGTATGCCATCTGGTATGCCATTTCGCGTTGGGTGGTGATGGGTGTTGCTGGACGGTGCTGGATGATGTCACTTGTAAGCCATTGAAACTAAATGGCAAATATATGTTATTTGCGATGCCACTGGATTTCCTTGGACGGATCTATGGCAGTCCCCCTCTCCGCCAGATAAAGAAAAAAGCCGTCCCATGGGGCGGCTTTTTTCATGGCCCGCGTTCGAGCAGTGCACGCGCATGCAGCAACGATCTGCGCCGACCCTGCGGGGGGATGAGAAGCCCCGACGGGGTTCGACGGTTCTGCAGGAGCAGAACCGGACAGCCGCAGGCTGGCCCTGGAGCGCGCAGCGCGCAAGGGCGGGGTGCATGGATGCACCCCGCAATCCCCCCCTCTCCGCCAGATAAAGAAAAAAGCCGTCCCATGGGGCGGCTTTTTTCATGGCCCGCGTTCGAGCAGTGCACGCGCATGCAGCAACGATCTGCGCCGACCCTGCGGGGGGATGAGAAGCCCCGACGGGGTTCGACGGTTCTGCAGGAGCAGAACCGGACAGCCGCAGGCTGGCCCTGGAGCGCGCAGCGCGCAAGGGCGGGGTGCATGGATGCACCCCGCAATCCCCCCCTCTCCGCCAGATAAAAAGAAAAAGGGCTGCCGAAAGGCGGCCCTTTTTCTTTTTATCTGGCGCGGGGATGCGAAGTGCGCTTCGCGCGCTTCGCCCCATACGTTGCTGCGCAACGAATGGGCCCCTCCCTTTGCCGGCCTCTCCCCGCGGATGCTCCTGTAGATCCACGCCATGCGTGGATGCCGTTCGCATGCGGCGGGTTACCATGTGCCATCACTTGCTGGAACGCCCCCCATGACCGCTGAAATCCTTGTGCCTGTTTCCTTTGGCGAGCTGCTGGACAAGATCTCGATCCTGCAGATCAAGTCCGAACGCATCAGTGACGAAGGCAAGCTGGCCAACGTACGCAAGGAGCTGTCCGCGCTGGAGACCACGTGGATGGCACACCCGGCGGCAGTGAAGGACATCGCCAAGCTGCGTGCTGAGCTGAAGACGGTCAACGAGCAGCTGTGGGAGATCGAGGACGACATCCGCCTGAAGGACAAGGCGCAGGCCTTCGATCAAGGGTTCATCGACCTGGCCCGCAGCGTGTACCTGCGCAACGACGAACGCGCGCGGATCAAGAAGGCGATCAACCTGGCGCTGGGCTCGGCCTACGTGGAAGAAAAGTCCTACCAGGACTACACGCAGCGCGCGTAATCCCAGGCAGCCCGATGCAATGGATCCACGCCATGCGTGGGTGCAGCCACCGGGATGCGGGACGGTGCGGACCAAGGTCCGCGCCCATCAGACACCGCTCAACCGCTCGGTCCGCCACTTACCCCAGATGGTCGGCCACGTAGCGCTCGAACGCGGCAATGCCGTCCTCGACGGTGATCAGTTCCATCACGTCGTCGAATTCGATCTTGGTGCCCCACTTGAGGTCGGCTGCCTGCTTGCCCAGGTACTTGCGCGCTGCGTCGTCGTAGCGGTCCGCGCAGTAGCGGCGGTCCGAGTACGGGCCGCTGCGGTTCGGGTTGCTGGCCGCATGCAGGCCCAGCACTTTGGTGCCCATCGCGTTGGCGATGTGCATCGGGCCCGAGTCCGGCGTCATCACCAGGTTGGCGCGGGCCAGCAATGCCGGCAACTGCTTGAGCGTGTCCTTGCCGACCAGGTCCAGCGCCGGAACATCCAGCTGGGCCAGGATGGCATCGGCCATGCTGCGCTCCAGTTCGCTGCGGCCGCCGCACAGCACGATCCGCCAGCCGCGCGCGACGGCATGGTTGGCGACCTCGGCATAGCGGTCGGCGTACCAGTTGCGGCGCACGTGGCTGGAGCAGGGCGAGATCATCAGCACCGGCCGGCCATCGTCCTGCCATTGCGCAGCGGCCCAGTCATACGCTGCCTGCGGCACGGCCAGATCCCAGCTGACGTCGGTCTGGCGCAGGCCCAGCGGCTCGCAGAAGCTGCCGATGGCATCGAGCACATGGATGCCCGGGCGATCAGCGATGCGTTCGTTGATGAAGAGGCCGTGCAGGTCCTTGGAGCGGCTGCGGTCGTAACCGATGCGGCGCTCGGCGGGAATGAAGGCCGACAGCACGTTCGCGCGGAACGCCACCTGCATCTGCAACAGCGCCTCGAAACGTCCGGGCGGCAGCTGCTTGCGCAGTTCCTTCACCCCGGCCATGCCGGTCTTCTTGTCGTAGGCATGGAAGGTGACGCCCGGCAGGCCATCAAGCAGCTTCTGCCCGACCTTGTCGATGATCCAGTGGATCGGCGTGTCCGGGCGCGCGGCCTGCAGGGTGCGCACCAGCGGCACTACGTGGGTCACATCGCCAAGAGCGGACAGGCGCAGAAGACACAAGGAGGAGGACGCTGATGCCATGTGTTGTTAGACTCAAAGGAATGGTCGCATTCGACGCCAATGAAGCGCTGACGCCATGCCGCGAGGGTCGCGGCATCGGGGCCATTCTGTTCGACCGCGAGCGGCTGCGGCAAGCCGACATCGGTCTGTTCTCGCCACAGCACTGGGCCGGCAAGGCCCGGCCGGTGGGTGAGGGCGGCCGCGGCAGCGCCTGGTTCGTGGATGCGCCGTTCGGTCCCAGCGTGCTGCGGCACTACCTGCGCGGGGGGCTGGCGGCCCGGATCAGCCACGACCAGTACATCTGGCGGGGGGCGGACCGGACCCGCAGTTTTGCCGAATTCCGGCTGATGCGCGCACTGCGCGAGAAAAAGCTGCCGGTGCCCAGGCCGATTGCCGCCTTCTACATGCGTGAGGGCCTGCGCTACCGCGCCGCGATCCTGATGGAGCGGATCGAAGGGGTGCGCTCGCTGGCCGACCGCGCACTGGTGGCCGGGCGCGGTGCGCCGTGGGAGGAAACCGGGCGGATGATCGCGCGCTTCCACCGTGCCGGCCTGGACCATGCCGATCTCAACGCGCACAACATCCTGTTCGACGGCAACGGCCATGGCTGGCTGATCGACTTCGATCGCGGGGTGATCCGCATCCCGGCCACGGCCTGGCGCGAGCGCAATCTCAAGCGCCTGCTGCGCTCGCTGATCAAGCTGCGCGGCGAGCGCAGCGTGGAAGACGTGGAAAAAGACTACGCGCGCCTGCGTCGCGCCTATGACATGGCCTGGAACCGGGGCACCTGATGGACTGGTCGTTGCGTTTCCTCGGCGTCGGCAATGCGTCGGCGGTCGAGCTGGGTTCGCCGATGTCGGTGATCGAGCGCGATGGCCGGCCGTGGCTGACCATCGACTGTGGTGGTGAAGGCCTGACCGCGTTCAAGGCGCACTACGGGCATATGCCGCAGGCGTTGTTCGTCACCCATGTGCACCTGGACCATGTGGCCGGTTTCGAGCGCCTGTTCGTGGACACCTTCTTCAGCGCGCAGCGGCGCGGCAAGGTGCGCCTGTACGTGCCGGCCACGGTGGTGCCGCTGCTGCACAAGCGCATCGGCGATTACCCGAACGTGCTGGCCGAGGGCGGCGCCAACTTCTGGGATGCCTTCCGGCTGATCGTGGTGGGCGATGCGTTCTGGCACGAGGGCGTGCGCCTGGAAGTGTTCCCGGTTCGCCACCACTGGCCGGAGACGGCCTATGGCCTGCGCCTGCAGGGCGCGCTGACCTGGAGCGGCGATACCCGGCCGATTCCGGAAATGCTGGCGCGCTTTGCTAACGACAATGAGCTGATCGCCCACGACTGCGGGTTGCACGGCAATCCTTCGCATACCGGGGTGGATGACCTGGAGCGTGAGTACAGCGCCGAGGTGCAGGCACGGATGATGCTGTACCACTACGCCAGCGTGGCCGATGGCCAGGCCTTGGCCGAACGCGGGCACCGGGTGGCACAGCCGGGCCAGTGCGTAGTGCTGGCCACGCCGACTGCCCCGCACGTACTGGCGCAGGATCCGCCGTGAGCAGCGCTGGCCACGCCGCAATGCCGGCGTTGGCTGCCGAGCTGGAGCGGCTGGAACGTGCACTGCATTGCCCGCAGGTGCGCGCAGATCATCAGCGCCTGGTGGCATTGCTGGATGAGGATTTCAGCGAAATCGGCAGCTCCGGCCAGTGCTACGGCCGTGAGGCCGCGTTGGAAGAGATCCCGCTGGAGCGTGCGCAGGTGGTGATCGAGTCGGACCAGTACACCGTGTGGATGCTGGCAGAGGGCCTGGCCCAGGTGCGTTACCGCAGTCGCTATCACGTCGATGGCCAACCACAGCGCTGGGTGCTGCGCAGCTCGCTGTGGCGTCTGCATTCAACGGGTTGGCGGATGGTGTTCCATCAGGGTACGCCTGAGGCGCGGTAGCGCCGGGGCATGCCCGGCGAAGGGCGCCAACCAAGGTTGGCATCTACCGGAGCGGGGCTTCGCCGAAAAGGCGGTGGCCCCGCCGGCTGACCTCGGCGCCCGCGTCGATCGATACCGTTGCTGCCTTCCGGCCCTGGCGGAGTTTTCGACCTAGCGTCGCGAGGGGCCGACGGGGCCACCATAGAGACGTTGGCCGCCCGGAGGCGGCCGATTCACGGATCAGGGGAAGCAGCGCGTCGTGCGCCGGAGACCACAGCCGGACTGCGCATCAGTTGACCGATGGCAGACGCGCATTCTAGCGCAGGCATGGGTGCTGATGCCAGCTTCACGCGCTGAATCCGATGTAACCCGTTGCCTGCGGCATCGGCCCGGGGCTGCTGCCGTTGCTAGAATCCGGCCGCAGGAGGAACGACCTCCCCCACATCGGGATTCAATGACCAGGACGGCCTGGCCCTACCAAAGGAGGGCTGTCATGGCCTGGATCTATCTGTTGTTTGCCGGCCTGCTGGAAATCGTCTGGGCCGTGTCGATGAAGCAGTCTGAAGGCTTCACCAAACTCACCCCCACCGTCATCACCATCGTCGGCATGATCGCCAGCTTCTGGCTGCTGGCCGTCGCCATGCGCAGTCTGCCGCTGGGCACTGCCTATACGATCTGGACCGGTATCGGCGCGGTCGGTGCCTTCGTGGTCGGCATCGTGTTCCTGGGCGAGCAGGTCAGCCCGATGCGGATTGGCGCGGCGGTACTGATCGTCGCCGGCCTGGTGCTGATGAAACTCTCCAGCAGCTGAGGCCGGGCATGGCTGCGGCGGGAGGCTACAGCACCCGCTCCATCTCCACGGCGTCGATCCCGGCGCCGTGGCCGTCGGCCACCACGCGTACCACCTGGAAGCCGAGGCCGGCATAGAAGCCCTGCGTGTGCTGGCTGGTGCTGAGCGTGATGCGCCGGATCGACGGGTCTGCTGCAGCCTGGTGCAGGCGGGCCACTGCCAGCGCGCGTCCCAGCCCCTGTCTGTGGCGACCTCTTTCAACCATGCCCCAGCAGAAGCTGGCGCTGCCTTCGCCACAGTTCCAGAGGCCGCCACAGGCCACCACCTGGCCCTCGACCTCGATCACCTGGAATGCGCACTGCGCGGCGTGTTCATGCAGGAAGCGCTCGAAGTCACCTCGCTCCTCGGAGGCGAAATAGGTGGGCACGTTGCTGTCGAAGATTGACAGGCAGGCGGTGATATCGCTGCAGTCGTAGGGGCGGGGTGTCATGAAGGAACGTCATCGTGGTGGCGCACTCATTGTGCGCGACGTCCGCATCATTGATGTCCGAACATGGCGAGCCCGGAAACCGGTTCGGGCGCAGACTGCAGGTCCCCGTCATCAGGAGGTTACATGTCGAATGCTCATGCCAGTTTCGTAAAACTCCATCAAGGCGCCGATCTTTACGTGCTGCCCAACGTATGGGATGCCGGTGGCGCCCGCCTGGTCCAGCAGCAGGGGGCGCTCGCGGTGGGAACTTCGAGTGCTGCGATGGCGTGGTCCTGCGGTCATGCCGATGGCGGTGCGCTGCCTGATACCGCGCTGCTGCAGCGGGTTTCCGAAATCGTTGGTGTGACCTCGTTGCCGGTCACTGTCGATATCGAGGACGGCTACAGCGATGCCCCCGACGTGGTCGCCGCGAGGGTGCTGTGCCTGGCCGATGCCGGTGTGGTCGGGATCAACATCGAAGACGGCGCAGGCAACCCTGCGGCACTGGTGGCCAAGATCACCGCCATCCGCTCGGCGCTTGGCGGGCGATCGCTGTTCATCAATGCGCGCACCGATGTGTATCTGCGCAGCCTGGCCGAAGGTGATGAGGCAGTCAGGATGAGCATCGATCGGCTGCGGGCCTATGCACGTGCCGGTGCCGACGGCGGCTTTGTGCCGGGACTGCGCGCGCTGGACGAGGCTGCTGCGCTTGCCGGCGCCGTGCCGCTGCCTCTCAACCTGATGTGGCTGCCGGGGATGGCGTCGTTTGCTGCGCTGTCGCAGGTCGGCGTGCGGCGGCTGAGCGCAGGTCCCGCGTTGTTCATGCACGCCTGGACGGCGATGGCTGCGGCGACCACGGATTTTCTCGGCGACGCGATGGCGATGCCGGAGGGGGCACCGGGGTATGCGGCCTTGAACCAGCTGTTCAGCGAAAGGTGAGGGCGCCAAGGCGGCGCGCCGACAGGCTGGGCCGCGGGCGGGTAGTCGACTCGACCGGGTCGACGCATCCACGCATGGCGTGGATCTACTGCCATATCTGGAGGAGCAAGCCCCTCTGTTGAGGGGCTGCTCCGACAGGGGCGGGGAGAGGCAGGCAAAGGGAGGGGCCCGGACGTTGCGCAGCAACGTCTGGGGCGAAGCGCGCGCAGCGCACTTCGCGTCCCCAGCCAGATAAATAAAAAAGGCCACCCGAAGGGCAGCCTTTTTTATTTATCTGGCGGAGAGAGGGGGCAATTTTACGATCCAATTAAGTCCCATGTTTTCCTATCTCATTGATATTGAACATTTTTTCAGTCCTATGCCGTACTATGAAATCCAGTCCAATCGGACTTATTTGTATGGGAAAAAGTATGGGACATATTCGATGGCTCGCCCGCTAAACCGACTCACCGCACGGGCAGTTCAAACACTCACCACTACCGGCTATCACGCCGATGGTGGTGGCCTTTACTTGCTGGTCAAGCACTCGGGCACCAAGTCCTGGGTTCTTCGCTATCGGCGACAGTGGCGACTTCGTGAGATGGGTCTTGGGGCCGTCCGTCTTTTGGGCTTGCAGGAGGCTCGTGCAGCTGCATTGGAGCAGCAGAAACTCTTAGCCCAAGGAAAGGACCCCATTGATGAGCGACGTTGCACCCGCGTAGTTGGTGCCACGTTTGGCGAAGCGGTGGACGCCTACATTCAATCCCACCGAAAGGGCTGGAAGAACCAAGCTCAGGCAGACCAATGGCATCAGTCTCTGCGCGACTACGGCCCGGCCAGGGAGATGGCGGTTTCAGCCGTGACCACGAGCACGGTCATGGCCTGCCTCTCGCCCATCTGGACGACCAAGACCGTGACGGCCACCCGTGTGCGTGGGCGCATCGAACGAGTCCTGGATTGGGCCAAGGTGCACGGCATGCGCGATGGTGAAAATCCCGCCCGTTGGCGTGGTCACCTGGAGAGCCTGCTTCCCAAGCCAAGCAAGGTCAGCAAGCCCAAACACCATGCAGCAGTCGGCTCTGCTGAACGAATCGGCCACGTTGTTCCGCCGCAGATACTACACCAACGGTTCGCACGCCGGGTTCATCCTCTACATGACCGATCCGCAGCCGGAGGGCATGGATGTGGACGCCCTGCGGCAGGCGCTGCGACACTCGCGTGGGCCGGGCAATTTCCGCAACTTGTTCGTGCATTCGCCCAACGGCAAGAAGGACGGGTTGCAGCTGATCCCGATCAGCGAAGTGGCGGCCAAGGATGAGTTCACCGGCATCAAGCGTGTGACCCGTGATGACATCCTGGCCGCGCTGCGCATCCCCCCGCAGCTGCTGGGTATCGTCCCGCAGAATGCGGGCGGATTCGGCTCAATTCGGGATGCGGCCACCGTGTGGGCGTCGATGGAACTGGCTCCCCTGCAATCGCGCATGGCCATGGTCAACGAATGGATCGGTGAGGAGGTCATCACTTTTGCCCCCTTCGAAATAGAACGTTCAACGAACTAAATGCCTACCCCTGCAGGGGCGAGGTCAAGCTACTGCTTCATTCGAAACAGGGGCGACAGGGAGAAGGTCCATACCTGTCGCCCTTGGGGGGGGGATCCCAGTGCGAGTAGCGGCGGCTGCATCGAACTTAGTTCCAGATCACGATAGTTCCATCTGGACTATTCAACTGCATCGCCTCTGGGCCAGAGTAGCCATCTTCACTTAAGTCGACTGTGAGTGTGACCCCTCTAGAAAACTGCGCAACCATTGTCTCGTGATCGAACCGGCAATCCTCCAGCACCAAGCTCAGCGTTGAGCGCGGAGGATTCTCCGCAATGCCATCGCTAAGGAGGCTGAAAGAGTTGTAGATATGCAGCTCCCAGCCATCGTGCGTACCTATCGTGGCCATGCCATCTTCAATCCCCAGTGTCACATTTTTTCCGATCAATGGCCGGAGGGCTTCCGCCTGGTGCTCGATCATGTTCAGGCCTATCTGACTGGGAAGTGAGACTTCGAATTAGGTAGCGTTTTCCCGGAGAGCGGATCTACGCCTTGCTTTCCAGCATTCTCGTACTTGATATAGCCAGCTGGATATCCAGGACTGTTTCCCCTGGGAGGGGTTGGGTCCATCATCCGCATGGTGGCGACTTGCCCATTACTGCCTCCGGCACCCCCAGTAAATGCGACACCGGTCTGTTTTCCTGCGGGGTTGATGACCGGAGTTGGTCCGCTCGCCCCTGTGGGTACCGGAAATGCTGTTCCGTTCGACGAGACGACATAGCTCGGGCCAGAAGGTGTCGCCGGGGCAGCGGCAGGAGTTGGCGCAGAGGGCGCTGCAGGTGCAGGTGCTGGTGCTGGCAGGGCCAGTGGTTGCGCCGAATTAATGGAGCCAGACATTGCCGATGCAGCAGCAGGCCCAACAACTGGCGTCGCGCGCACAATCGCTGTTGTTACCGCAAGTGCTGCGGGGCCGAACGTATCATATGCAGAGGGTGAGCTCGCTGCCGAGTCGGCATGTCTCTCCGCCGCCCGTTCCTGGCGGCCATCAGGATCGACGAATTTGTAGGGATTGCCCGCAGCGTATCGATAGCGGTTGAAGGCGGAGCCCGGTTTGTCGTTTGGTGAGACGGGATCTACAGAGAGAAAGAGCCCTAGTTGGGGATCGTAGTAGCGCTGCTGCATGTAGCTCAGCCCCGTGGCAGCATCGCTCACGTGCCCCGTGTAGCCAGGCCCATCCGTAACCGGTCCGTCCACGACACCCCCGTAGGGCTCATAGTCGTACCGTTTGATCACGTTGCCGCTTTCATCGGTTTCGGCAACGACCGAGCCAAGGGCGTCGGTGTGGATGTAAGTGACCGTCTGAGCAGTTGCGATTAGCGGCAGTGCCAAGCCAACCAACATCAGCCAGCAGAGCCAGGCGCCGACGACGCTCAGCTTGCCGAAATACGTTCTCATGCCCTTTCGGCGGGCCGACGCGCGGCACGCAATTCTCTCAAGCCATTCCATCCTTCCAATCCCTGAAAGAACCTTCCAGCAAGGCATTGCCTTCATATCACAGTCCCCGTCGGCGTGACGACCGAAGTCGGCGCCAGGGGCGGGCGGGCAAGTCTTCGAGCTGGCGTCGCGGTGGGTAGGCTGTAACACCGGTAACACCTGTGTTACACCGTGGCCGCGTTCGGTGCGAATAGCGTAACCATTTGATTATAGTTGCATATTTGACTGCCGTAACACCTGCCACACTTGCAACACCGAAAAACATCAATGTCGGAAACTGTTGCTGGATTGGGGGTGTCAATCAGATGGCAGGTTCTGTTTCAGACCCTCAATTCATAGCCTTCCTGAAACACTGTAAGTAGTGGGTGTTTTCTTCTTGGACGCTATTGGATGCCTTCCTTTCTCCCCTACCTGGCCATTGCACGTCTGGCGTCCATCTGGCCGCTCAATGCCCCACCAGAAACCCCCTTTGATGCAGGGATTCGCAGGTATTGGCATGACCTCTCAGTGTCCCCTACAGCCTTGCTGGGCCTATTCCTGGCCTGTGTGCAGGTAGTGCAGAAAAAGCACCCTATGAAGTGCGCAGGCGTGGCGGGGAGACGAGTGCGCACGCCGGGGTACGCACGGCGTTGGGCCCCTGCGCCCTCCCATCTGCTCCACTGCCTCTCAACCGCTTCTACGGGCCGCTGAGGCGCAGCGCGCAGCAGCTCTTGGTGTTGGTCGCCTGCCTGGGCGCTCATGCTGCTACGCGCGCTCAGGACCTTGCGCATGCGGCACCTCATTTCGTTACGGCTGTCAGAGGCGGTGGCGAGGGAGCGGCGTGCTTCGCGATGCACGCAGGTCGGTCATCTGAAACTGCTTGCGTGCACTCTCGCTTCTCCAAGTGCAGCGCTCTTGCTGACTATCTGGAGTGCCGTCCAAACGCGCAGGGCGCGCTGCTGATAGGCCAGGAATCAACGGATTGACGAAGTATGGGTCGCGGTATGGGGCCACATACGAACCCAAGAAAAAAGCCCCTGAAATCAGGGGCTTAGTTCGCAACTTGGCGGAGAGAGGGGGATCGGATCGACTCGAACCTAACCCCTTGACCCTGCAACAGATCGCAAACCGGACATGTGTCCTATGTTGTGGCCTATGATCGTAACGGCCTGCGTCCGTCATTGCCAGCCTGCAATACGCAAGTTCTACTCATCATTAAAATTAATCTCTGGCAACCGAGATCTGTGGCTGCCTCGTCCGAGGCGTGAGAGGATTTTTTAAGTAGTTGATTTTAAAGGTGATTTTACGAGATTCCTGTCCCGGCTCTGCGAATCGACTAACGTGGCAAGTTTTGTTATCGCCACGCTTGACGAGGGCAGTAATCTATGTATAATTCAACCCAGATGCTTGCATCTATGTGTCGAACAAGACTGGTAGGTTAGGTCTTGGCGACAAATCCTAAGGCCGCGCAAGCGGCCTTAGTTGTGCATGGGAGTGACAAGGAAAGTTCATGCATTTCTGCTATGTAGATGAGGCGGGGTGCCCAGGCATGCTTCCTGGCCCCAATTCCCAAGTCCAGCCCGTTCTCGTCATAGCAGGCCTTTTTGTGCCTCATGACAAGCTAGCGAAGCTTACAAGGGAGTTTCTCGTACTTAAGAGGCAGTTCAACCCTGGCCTTGCGCCTGCGCAAAGTCACTGGCTCGACATCTCTCTCAAAGAAATCAAGGGCGCGGATTTGCGCTCATCCATCCGCAACGGCGGCAGAAATCGTCGTCGCGCGGTGTTCAGGTTTTTAGATAAGACATTGGCGCTTCTTGATGAGTGCGAAGCCAAGTGCGTGTCGCGGATATACATCAAGAAGCCAGGCCTGAACTTCAAGGGGCAGGCTGTTTACACGTCTTCAATTCAGCAAATTTGCGCGTGCTTTCAGAGTTACCTCTCCCATAAGGGAGGGCAAGGTATGGTCATCGCAGACAGTCGTACTGCTGCTTTGAATTCGACCGTTTCGCACTCTATTTTCACTCAAAAGTTCAAGATGAATGGGGATGCTTACGATAAGATCTTGGAAATGCCAACTTTTGGGCACAGTGAAAATCACGTCCCCATCCAAATTACAGATTTTCTCACCTCAAGCCTGTTGACGCCTATGGCTACGCATATTTACTGCACGGGCCATGTTACAAGCGTGCATGTCCGCGTGGAGGATAAGTTGATCTATGATCGTTACCTTTCAAAAATGCGAGCGCTTTCTTACCGGTATCAGGAGGACGGGCGGTCGCGGGGAGGCATCACGATAGTAGATGCTATTGCACACCGCTCACCAGCTTTGCTCTTTGCGCCGACGAATTCCCCATAGCTATTACTTAGCCTGCCCAAGTCGTTCCTTCTTCATTTCGGGGAAAGTTGGCAATTAATTGGGCTGATGCTCGGAAATGACCAAATACCTCTACGAGTGATCGCGTATCCTCGTCAGCGTGGTATTGGGGAAGCTGCATGTTGGAACAACATTCACTCGATTAGTTGGATTTACTGCGACTGTGTGGACGAACCTGCCTTATCAGACGCCTCTGCGGTCGATAGGTGAGTTCTTATTTCAACGCCATCATTCTTAAGAATTCGCACCATCTTTAGCTCGCTGTCGTAGATCGCGATCCAGTTGTCACTGGTCTCGACAATGCGGCCTTCAGTGAGGCGCTCTGAATCCTTCCAGAGTTCTGAGGTCTTTGCCGAGGCTTCCGTAAGAAACAGCTCCTTTGTTTCGTCGGCTTTGCTCTTGCCAAACTTCTCCCCTACAAGGCCCGGCACAATGGCCAGTAACAGGACAAAGCAACCGACGCTCGCTGCGGCAGAGAGGAACACCGCTGATCCCAGAAGGGCGACGATGGGTTGTCTGATCCAATAGGATCGCCGTTCGAGCCACCCTCGCATCGCTGTGTTCTCTTTGACAGGCGCACGCGCGATGACAATGGATAGCGTGGACATTCCGATCATGGTGAACACAATGCCCCAAGGAATATCGCTGATCAGCCGAATGCCTTGGATGATGACCACGTAGTAGCCGTGGATGATTTTTGCATCGGTGGCTTGGGGGAAGAGGGCCGCAGGAACCCCCATCTCTGTCAAGTAGGTCGAATGCGCGACATCACCGGACAAATGGAGGAAGAACCCGATCAGGGTAGCCATGGCCAAGATGCCGCCCGCCATCGTTGTTAGCGCAGAAGCGATGTGCGAGGGCGATTTGGCGCCGGCGTAGCCGGCTTCCTTCTTCGTCTGCTCCCCGTCCGCTCCACTGTCCGCCATTCCCTTGCCTCGCTGATATACGCCCTAGAATCGTTGTGCCAGATTTAATGAGCGGACGCAACGCAAAGGCCCCGCCGAAGCGGGGCCTCTTGAAAGGATGGTCAAGAGGCGCCTACCTCAACTCCGTTGAGCGGACCAGGCTGTAAACAACCCCGCCCAACACCGGAGCCACCACGTGCGCCGGCACAAGCGCCAGGACGAGCAGGCTGAAGATTGCTCGGCTTTGCTCAGGACGGGGCAGCAGGTCAGCAAAGCCCATCCCGAGGAAAGCGGCCAGGTGGGCGGCCACCACGATTGCCCAGGTGACGAAGAACCCTTTCCAGAACCCGCCGCGCTGGTGCGCGGAGGGGGCGTACGATTGCCGCTCGGTTTCTTCCTGGCGCCGGTAGGCCCGGGCGTTGATCCAGTAGAGAAACCCCAACACGGCCCAGGTGACCAAGCCGCCCGCGATAGCGAGCCAGCCCAGCGGGGCTCGCTGCTGCAGGGCCTCAAGGCCGCCGGCCACGAACAACAGGCCGGCGCCTCCCAGCAGGACCGTCGCGCAACCGACATGAGCGTAAGAACGCGTGGTCATGGTGGCCTCAGAGCTTGTGGGCGGTCCACTCGCCGGAGGCTTTCGAAAAGCGAACCGGCTGAACGAACGGCCGGGCTTGGACGACGCTGCCCATGTCGAGGACGACAGAGCCGCCCACGTCGCAGATCACCCCGTCGGCCGTTTCCGATTTCTTGCAGCCGCTCAGGCTGAAGTCTCGGTATTCCTTCACCCAGACCTGGCTGCCGAGCACGCGCTCAAACTCGGCGGTGATAGCCTTTTGCGCCTGCTCGTCGGAGGGTTTGCTGCCGCAAGCCGCCAGCGCCAAAACGGCGGTCAAGCTGAAAGCGATGGTCTTGATCGAGTTCATCGAGTTCTCTTCCTGGTTGAGGTGGTGTCTTACTTGTCGCGGTTGCCGGTCGGATCAAAGCCGGCAATCCACATGCGGGTATCGCGGAAGGGCGTGAGCATTCCCGAGGGGCCGGGATACAGGTCATCAGCTCGCAAGAAGCCGGACACCCAAGCGGCGCTCAAGGCCACTTTTCGGGCTTGCCACGCCACACCGTCGCGGGTCGTGCGCACGTTGAAGGGCTCGCGGGGCGGGGTAGGGCCAGTGGTCCGGTCGTCGCCGGTGTTCGGCTTCCCGGCGCGAACCCTCAGGCCCACCATCAGGTCGGTGGTTGCCTTGGCTCGAGCGTTGCTGTTGAGCTCCGCTTCTTCCCCCAGGTCGTCCCGGATGGTCAACGGGGCGTCGGCGCACGCTCGGAAGGTCTCGGTGGTGGATGCCGTAGCGCTAGTCCAGATCCGTGCTTCAACCGTCCAGCAGGGCAGGCTTGCGCCCCATTCGCGGAAGGTCAGGGCGACCCGCGGCCAGTCCAGCCGGCCCTGCTGGGCGGCCTGGTGGTTCTCGTTCTTGAACAGCCCGTTGATGCGGCCCGCACCGCTGATCGGGGTGTAGAGGGGGCCAGCGGCGGCCGTGGCGGTTCCGGCCGCCGGCTTGGCCCCGAGTGCTTGCTGGCCGGCGTCCTTCAAGCTCTTCCCCAACTGCCGGAAGAAGCCGGGCTTCGTTTCAGCGAGTTCTTGGGCAAGGGCGGGGAAGCTGGCGACGGCCAGTGCGAGGAGCGCGACGGCTCCCTGTCGTGCGTGCTGCATGGGTAAGCCCCAGTAGACCACCGACGCGGTGGCATTTACGATAATCGCAGATGTGCAATCCGGTTCCAACCGTCAGACTTGGAGGGAGTTCAGCTGTGGTGCAAGATTCCGGATGCCCCAACCCAAGACGCCCGCGACGGTCTATGGCAAGCGCCTGCGCAGTGCGCGGGTCGCGAAGGGCTGGACGCAAGCCCAGCTCGCCGAGCGCATCGGGATGGTCGACTCCGTCTCGGGAGCGACGAGGGTGAGCCGCTACGAAACAGGACAGCACGATCCTGACCCAGCCACTTCAGAGGCTCTGGCGAAAGCGCTCGGTCTTCCAGTGGCCTACTTTCACGCCACCTCCGACACTCTTGCTGAGGTGATCCTGTTGGTATCAAAGCTACCTGTGTCCAAGCAGAAGGAAGCTCTTAGGCGCCTGCGTGAGATCGCCGATTCGAGCGACAGATAGTCCAGGCGGGCTTCGTCTCAAGGCGTGATACACGCGGCTGGCATAGTCAGCCCCAGGCGATGGCTTGAAGACCCCAACCCGTCTCTAGACTCAATTCAAACAGGAGTAGGCGATGTCGGTCGATCAACGGCGGCGCGCAGTGGAGGCGGTGCAGAAGATCATTGCGCGGCTACAAACTGACAAGTCGCGCGAAGTAGGCAAAGCGGCGGCTGAGCGAAAGAAGGCTTTGGATGCCTCGGCAGCGGCGGCACGGACGAAGTCGTTGCCTACGAAGATGGCTAAGCTTAAAGACGCCCAGCGCTATGAGGCGAGCGCGGTAGCCCTTGAAAAGAAAGTCGCAGATCTAGAATCCAAACTTGCGCGGGAACAAGTGAAGCTTAGTGATGCTAATAAGCAGCTCACGACCGCGCTACAGCAGGACGAGAGAAGGCGGGCGGCTATGCAAAAGCGTGAACGTGCGTCCCAAGTCGCAGAGCTCTCGCGAGTTCAAGGTCGTCTAACTCAGCACGACCAGCTCCATCGAACCACGGCGGACAAGTTAAGGCGTTTGCAGGAGCTTCCCGAGCGTCTTACGGTGCTTTTCCTTGCCTCCAATCCCATCGATCAACAGCCGCTCCGGCTAGACGAGGAGGCTAGGTCCATCCACGAGATGGTGCGGAAGTCTGAGCACCGCGACGTGGTGAGGCTGGAATCTAGGTGGGCGGTTCAACCGCTGGATGTGCTTCAGGCCATCAATGAATGCAAGCCGGGTGTTGTGCACTTCAGTGGTCACGGGTCTGAAGATGATGAAATTTTGTTCCAAGACAGCGCCGGCCGAACGAAGCTGATTAGTAAAGAAGCCATCGTGCAGACCATGATGGCTGCATCCGGCGACATTCAGCTCGTGTTCTTCAATACCTGTTTTTCCCACAGCCAAGCGGCCGCAATCGTAGAGCACGTGCCCTGCGCGATTGGAATGAACACAGCCATCGGCGATCAGGCGGCTCGTGTCTTTGCCGCGCAGTTCTATTCCGCAGTAGGATTTGGGCTTTCTGTAGCGATGGCCTTTAACCAAGCCAAGGCGGCCCTCATGCTGGAGGGGATCAATGAAGCGCGGACGCCTGAGCTGTTCGCTGCGCCAGGGGTTGATCTTTCAGGCGTATTTCTTGTCCGGCCAGAAGGATAGAGCGAGGTTACCCGCTATTTTGTCCGTGCCAGTTTTAGGAATTCTCCTTGGCTGCCTGGGGGATAGTCAGCGCTGTTCTTCAACTTTGGGCAGTGCCGCGTGGGCGCATGGCTTAAGAACCCAACTCCCAGGCCGATAGGGGCATGACCTGCTGCTACGCGAGGACAAGGACGTGAGGAAGACACTGATTTTTGGAAACGGGCTGGGAATGGCGCTCGATCCCAATCTGTTCTCGCTTGATGGCGCGATTGGACGGGCATGGGAAGGTGAGGGCATCTTTGATCCGGAGACCCGGGCGCTGGTGCGCTGTTGTCTAGTAGACGATGGCGACACGGAGCGGCCCCATGGGGAGGACGACTTGGACGCGCTTCAGTTGGTGGTGTCGTCGTGTGATTTTCTGGATAGGATGAGCCAAGGCGGAGCGCATTGGCTTAGTTTGCACGGACAGCAGTTCCCTGCCGCTGTGCGTAAGTTTCTTTACCAGACAGCCCTCCAGTTCCATCAACGTGAAGTCGTTCTTCCATTGGAGTTCGCGCAGCCGCTGGCCGCCTTCCTTCACGATACCCACTCGCATGTCGCCACCCTCAACTACGACAACCTGCTGTATCAGCGGATGATCGAAGCCTACGTATTGAAGGGCTACGGCGGCGCGTTGGTGGATGGCATGCTGACCGCTGGCTTCGCATGTGAGAACTTGGAGCGCAGGCAGGGGAGAACCTTCGGATACTACCTTCATCTCCACGGCTCGCCGCTTTTCGTAGACCAGGATGGCGTTACCCGAAAGCTGGCGCAGGCAGAGTTGAGAGAGGCTGGGGATGTTGTGGGGTCGCATATCGTGCTTACGCACGTCAAGCATAAACCCACCGTGATTGCGGCCTCTCCCTTGTTGCAGAGCTATTGGAACCACTTGGAGCTGGCCCTGGCTGAATCTGAGGAGGTCATCTTGTTCGGCTATTCAGGGCTGGACACTCACCTCAACGAACTGCTTGAGCGGCGCTCCCCTGAAAGAATTCGCGTTGTTGAGTGGCAGGGTGCAGGGGAGCAGGCTGAGCGCGAGCTATTCTGGGGGAAGTCCTTGGGCAAGAATGCCACCGTTCTTCGCTTGGCTAACGTGTTGGATTTCACAGAGTGGGCCTGACGCCGGGGTGAAACACTGGTTGTAGTTTTGGCCTTGCCAGAAGCCTTGGTCGGTCAGCAGCATTGCATTAGGGCACTTTTCGATAAAAGGGACTTTCTTATGCAGCAACTGGACACCTACCTGCGAGCGCCTCAGCCGGGCTACGCTGTCCTGATCTCCGGGGACTGGGGGGTTGGAAAGTCCTACCAATGGGAACGCTACGCCTTGCGACTGTCAGACCGTTCGCCGATCACTATTTCTGCGGCGGGGCTCGAGACGCTGGAGGATCTCGAGAGGACTTTGCTTCAGGCATCAATCAACCTGGCAGTCCCCGGTGTCGTTGCAGAAGTGGGATCTGTGCTAGGAAAAGCATTGCTTCGCGTGGCAAAAATTGAGCCAAAAGACATTACTTGGCGCGCGGAGCTAACCCGTGAAAAGACTGTGGTCTGCATCGACGATATCGAACGTTTTGCAGGTCCCTTCAGCATCATCTTCGGCTTTATCGTCAATCTCATTGACCGCAGCGGTGTTCATTGTGTCCTCATTGCTGACGAAGTTCGCGCCGGAGAGAGGTTCGATGATTTCGGGAAATATAAGGAGCGAATTGTTGGCGCCACCATCCATATGGAGCCTGATCTGGCGGAGTTCTGTCAGCTGACCATTAATGGCTATTCGGAGGGGAGGTTGCGTCAGGTTCTTGGAGGCGGAGTCGAGCACATCACTAGCCTCATCGGGAATGCTCGCGTCACCAACTTGCGAACAGTCAGGACAGTAATCGGCGAGATGAAAAGATTGGCCGAAGCGCTTCCGCAGGACGCACTAGATCAATTTTTCAAGAGTTCCCTGCCCAGCGCAGTGTTCTTCTGGACGGTTGCCCTCGCCCGTGATGCCAATGACCGCGAGTTGGTCCGGAAGGTCTTCTCGACCGATCAGGTGGGCATCATGCTTGCCCTTCACGACGTGATGAAGGAGAAGGGGCAGGCCGCAGAAGATGAGACATCCTCCCTCTCATCCACGTTGGAGCAACTTGGACTAAGCGCGGCTGTCCACAGTTGGCCAGCGTCGCAAGAGTTCATCGATCACATGCGTGGATCGGCGGCCGTCGACTACCAAATTCTCGCAGCTCAGTTTGGGCTGCTCCCGGAAGTTCGGCCTTATGATCCCCTCGCGATCATCGGAGACTACGCCTCTGCTACGGATGGAGAAGTCCAGGCGGCCATCAGTTGCGCCCAGGCCGAACTGGTAACGGGTGGTCAGAATGGACAGATGGTCAAGCTGTCTCGGATCTTCAGCATCTATCGAAGCCTCTATTTCCTCAGCTTCAAAGGGGTGTTCGTCGAGACGCAAGAAGAGTGGACCCGAGCGGTGCTGCGGCGCCTGGATTACTATCTGAACGCACCTGACCTCATCGATTGCGATGGTTATGAAGTTTGGCCGGCCGACTACAATGCCGAAGAAAAGGAAGTTATCGCTAAGTGTGACGAGATCGTAGAGGTCGCCCGACAACATGCAAAGGAAGTGGCGAGCACAGGTGCACTTTCCTGGATTCTCAGCGGGAAAGGCGTGGCGCCCGATACAGACACCACGCCTGTGTTCAGTTCCGCGCCGCCACCGGAGGACTTCCTGGCAAAGCTTCGAGGAAGCGGCATAGCGGCTGTCATCCGCTTGACTAAAGCTCTCCGGAAGCGGCTCAGTGTCATCAATTCGCCTGATTACGTGGGTGGGGACAGGGACTACGCCCAGCAGCTCATGATCTGCATCGAGCGGGGTGTTCCCTCCAAGCGCCCAATGACGTTGCTTGATGCGGAACTCAGGCAAGCGATGACCTACCTTCGCTCCTTCGTTCAAAAAGTTGATAGGTATAAGCGCTAATGCGCATGGCCTCCCTGGGCTCCGGAGAATGCCTGAGCACTAGCTCGTCGCCTTCCCTGGCACTGGTGCTCAATCGGGTTCGCGCGGTCACGTAACTCTAGTCTATCGAGCAAGGGCTCATTCGATGAGAAAATCGCTGGGCGACTTGCCCTTCTGGATCAGCGCAGCAAGCCACCTCGGTTGGCGGCCACGGCCGGACCAGGTTTCGCTAGGGTTGGCCGGATTGCGGTATTTAGGAGCCACCTTACTGCCGGCCGTCTTCGCGGGCTTGCGGCCGGTCCGCTTCTTGGAGGTATCGGAAGAGGCCGTTGAAACCGCTCCATAGAGCTCCTCAATCGTGTAACCGTGGTCTTTGACGTATTGGTTGATCTTGGCTCGCATAGCCGCAGCCTTGGGTCGGGTTAGCACCTTGGTTTGCTGCTTTTCTGCCTGAGCGATCAGGGTCTTAAGTTCTTTGGCCGACAAGCCGCTGACATCGATGGTCATCTTTTTTGATCCGAGCGTTGAGGTCTTTAGCGTAATTCCAAATGGAATTCGATGCGAACGCTCCCTGACGAGCCCAGGCCGGCCTTCACAACTTGGTTGGGGCCTGGGCAACACCTTCAGGCCTCATGGATAGAACTTGCTCGGATCACCCAATTGTTCCGCGAACTGCTCACGCTGGTAACGTGGCAATTCCACGTTGGGCCGATACAGCTCCAAGGCGCTGATCTGCTTGCTCCGGGTCACCTGCGGTTTCTTGTGGAGGTAGTGCTTGCGCAACACCTGGACCCGATCCCGTGGATCGGTGCTGTGGCCGGTGACCAGTGCAATCTCCCTCTCCGGAACATCGTTCACATCAAGCTCGGTCGCCAGGGTGTGGCGGAAGGCATGGAACCCGATCCCTTTGGCGAACCCAAGGCTCTTCAAATAGCGGCCGAAATCCACCACGAATTGCTGGCTGTAGCGGGCGTTGGTCTCTCCGGTCTTCCGGTTCACGCCGGCAGAGAGGAGGGGGAACAGCCGCGGGTGGCCAGTGGCCTTCATGTCTTCGACGAACTCGAGGAAACCGGCATCCAATAGGGGCTTGGCGATGGGGACGATGCGCATGCACCCGGCTCCCTTCATGCTTTGCCGGCTACGCCGTTGGCGCTTCGGATCCGCGGCGAGGTCTTCATCGATGGTCTTTTGGAAGGCGATGCACCAGATGCCGCGCTCCTGGAGGATGTCGGTCAGCTTCAGCTGGCACACTTCGTTGACGCGAGCGCCCGTGTAGAGGCCAATCATCGGTGCCCACCAGTGCTGCGGCTTTCTCGCCCAAGGGATGAAGGCTGCCGGGTCGAAGATGGCCTGCAGGTCTCCGTCCTCGAACAGGCGGATGGCCTTGTCGGGATCGATGGCGTGATCTTCTTTTGGTTTGCGGAAGGCCTTCATGGGCGAGGACGCGATGGCTTGCCCGTTGACCAGGTGGTTGAAGAAGGCGACCAAGAAGCGGCGGTGGCGCTCTTCGGTGGCCGGGGCCAAGGGCGCCACATCCTGCTCTTGGCCCAAGGCGATCGCGTCCTTGTAGCTGAGGCGCTTCAATCGGGGATCAGACAGCAGGTTCTTCGGGGTCCAGCGCAACAGCTGCCACAGTGCTTGGATGTGCTTGTAATCCACGCGGCAGGCCGAAATGTTGCCGCAGGTCAGCAGGAGAAGCTTCAGGGTGCGCTCGGTGGCGAGCACGGTCTTGGGATCCAGCTGCCGGCGGCGCATGTCCGCCAAGTGATCATCGATCTCCTTGGCCAAGGGGCGCGCTGGTGTCCCCATCGGCAGTTGCTGGGGATAGCGGGTGCCGCTTTTTAGGGTGTTCCTGCGGCCGGTCTCGTCCAAGGCAGCCAAGATGCATTCCTGGAGATTGATAGCCGCCTCGCGGCCTTGGATGGTGGCTCGGTCGATGCGGAAGCGACCGATGTGGATGCCTTCCAAATGCAGGGTGCCGAAGGGCGATGCGATGTAGTCGGTGAGTGCTGCGGAGGGTAGAGCGGTCATTGGTTCACTTCCATCTGGGGGATGGAAGTACGGATAAAACAGGCCGCAAATTCGTCAACCGGGTTGATACAAAAATTTGCACGCCGCGTAACCACCCTAGGCGTTGCGTTGCTGACGAGGTTGGCTCAGGGAAATGATTGGATCCGTTATCCGTGCCAAACCCTTTAAAATAAGGGTTTCCCTCTAAATTCTCTTCGATTCATCGCAGTCAATTCCGTACTGTTTGCAGAATATTAACTAACAAATTGACGCGGCGATCCTCTCTGCTTTATGAATGCTTGATGAATGATGTGCTGTTTAACTGCAATAAGCTAACGAGCTGCGCGACTAAGTTAGAAAGGATCTGTACGGTAGATAAATTATGGCGCGTGCCCATCATCGGAGTCCTTTAATTCTCAGGATTTGCGACGGGAGGGCTATAGCGTGACGTTCGGAACATCCATCTAGTCTGGAGAGCATCCGATGACCACAAGCTCCATTTCCGTCAAGTGCCGTTGTGGTAGCGACAAGTTCAGTATTCCTAGCACCCGGCGCCCTTCTGACACGATCTCCTGTGCCAGGTGCGGGGCTACCGGAAGGTATGGGGACGTCATGCGTACCGCCGGGAGCCAGGCAAAAGCCGCAGTGGAGAAGCAGCTCAAGGACGCCTTCAAGAAGGCGGGCTTTAAGCTCAAATGAGGGGCCTCCCAAGTCGGGAATAGCGCGACAGCTTGGGGAAGTTAGAAAAGGATCTGGGGCCGATGCGGCTGTTGCTGCGTGGCCCGATGCAGACGTTAGGCGGCACGGCAAGTCAATCTTCTTATTATTTCTAACTAGGAGTTCAAGTATGCCCATCAAGCCTGGTCCGAAGCCGATTGCAAAGTCCACGGGGAAGCCTGATCAGCGGCGCCGGGATAACAAGGAGACACCCGGCAACACACCCTCTCTCAAGCCTCACAAGCACAAGAAAGGCAGCTAAAGAAGGACGTATTACTTAACGAGCGTGCCGCCTAACGCTTCTGGCGCGCTTGCTTCACCACAGCCATTGATACGTCTTGCTGGGGAACGATCGGCTACTAAGCAGGTGACACTCTCGAACTTTTCCGCATGGCCTTGAACAGACCTCCCACTTCTTCGCCCATGAGCAGGCACTTGTTTGTCGCGCTCTGGGCGAGGAGTCCACGCTCAAGTTCGGCCTGGGCGACGTGGGCCTGAAACGGGCTCAATGAGGAGGCCGGTGTGATCATAGATCGCTCCTAGAATAAGGATGAATCGCAGTTCTGCCGAGGTCAAGTTCGGATCTTAGTCGAACCCAAGTTGCTGTCTGAGACGGGCCACGATCATGTCGGCCTCCCCATTTGGCATGGTCTCGGCAGTGAAGGGCACGTGGACGTAGTAGCCTTCACCCTCCTCAAGGGATTTGAGTTCGATTCCAGCCGCAGAGTAGGTTTGAATCATAAGTGCCTTCAGCGGATCGAAGATCGCCAGGCCCTTGCCAGCCTCGCGTTCTTCCCAAACCGTTCGCAGTGCCGCTCTAAGGGCGGGTATCAAAGTGACTAGGTGGGACTTGGCGTAGGCGGGGCACAGCTCTTCTAATGAGTCCGTTGCCTCAATGGCGTCCAAGTGCCCCAGCAGGTAGCCGGCCATCTTGAGCGGCATGGCGATGGGCTCGCCCGCCTCGATCAGGAGTCGGTCAACATCTCCGTGGATGCGATATTGCTTTATCTGCTCTTGGGCACGCGCCAATGAGTATTCCGCCGCCCGGTTGAATTCTTGGGCGTAGCGATGTTTTAACGCTTCAGAGTCACCGATCATCCCCGTCATCCGACAGGCCGCGTATTCTTCCCAGGCCGTGAGGATGGTCTGCAAGAGGGCAAAGTCCACCCATTCGCCCTTCGGCCTAGTCAGCATCAAGCCCGGCATGGCCTCGTCGCGCCACTTCAGCTCGGCCACATGGCCAAACTCGTGGGCAATAATGTGGAGCGCATCCAGGTGATGCTCGTGGGTCGGATCTACCAATGCATCGATGGTATTAGCGTTGTAGACCACGTGCGACATCACTTTGCCATCCCGCCGCACGTTCATTGCTTTAGCTACGGCAATAACATCGCCATTGTTCGTGTATTGCCTAGCGATCGCTGATTCATAGCCCAGGTCAACAGAGGAAAGGGCGGCGTCGAAGTCGTATCCCACCGTGACACCCGCCAAGCGTTCGAGGTCGAGGAAGCGCCCACAGGCGATGATGGCGCCGCTCATTTCGTCGCTAAATCTCTGAATGAACTCTTGGTCCTCGGGAAAATTCATGAGGGCCAACTTAGTGTTTTGAGGGACGGTCGAGGGTGGCAGTTCGTCGGTCATGTTGCGGGGGTGTCCTTCAGGTTATCGAAGGTGGAGCAGCTGCGCCCGGCTATGAAATCAGCCTTCCATCGTGCGTGGCCGCTTGATCGGTCAGCTTGAGACTGAAGCAGTCACGCAGCTGCAGCCTTGTGTGCCCGCTCATCAAAACCTTTGATCCACTCGATCATGGTTTGGACGTCCTTCAACAGTTCATCGGGATCAGGGAGCCACGCGGGAGTCTCGATTGGCTGGGAATGTTCGAATGCAGAGTATTTTGTCATCATGGCCTCGATCAGTGCGCAATCCTCGGGCGTGATCGCGTTTAATCGCTTGAGCTTATTGAGAGTTTTAATCTCACGGCGATAGCGGTTGATGATGCCCGAGCAAAGATCGTCCTCGACTGAGCGTTCAACGAGGATGCGGAAGTTGCTGCAAGCAGCTTTGAGCGCGATGGCCTTTATCTGGCTATCGTATTTCTTGATAGCTCCTATTTCGCTGACCATCTTGTTGAAGCCTGACTTGGGTTTGAGTGAAAACGAGTCGATCGTTGCTGGCATGCCCGTATCTGCGCCATCGCGTCCAATTGAAGCTACATGAGCTTCCACAGGCGAAAGACCAAAAGAGGGTCGTTGTTCGGCGGCACTCCTCAGTAGCACCATCAGCGATAGTCGGTGGGTAAGAACCACGACTTGGCGGTGTTCTGCTAGATCCACCAACCGCTTTGCAACCGCCTCCTCGTAACGTTGGTCCAACGATGAAATTGGATCATCGAATATTGCAGGAAGGCCTCTATCTGCACCGGTTGCATCGGCCAGGAATGCGGCAAGTGCCACGATCCTCTGCTCTCCTTCGCTCAGGATTTCTCGGTTCTTTATGTGGGACTTGGCGTCTTTCAACTCGATGTAGAAGCTGTAGATGCCTTTTCCCGAGGCCTTGTGGTTCATGCGCACCGGCAGGTTGCTGCCGCCAAGTGCCTGCAACTCCGCGTTGAACCGATCGCAATACCCCTTCGCTAGCTCTGCTTCACCGATCTCATTGCTTTTTATGGTGAGTGACCTGGTAAGGGTGAGCTGAATGGCGGCTTTAACAACTGTCAACTTTTTGAGACGCACCACTTCCGCTCGCACGGCTTCAACTTGGCCGCAGAGCCATTCCTTGGCTTTGAGCTCTCGGAGGCGCGCCTCCTTCTGGGCACGCCCGCTTGGATCCAGGAGAGTGGCCAGTGCATCGCGCTGGGCAGTGGTAGCGACTTTTGTATGGTCCAGCGCCTCTGTCCATATCGACCACTTGATCGACGGGATGCTGGCCATGTCAGTGGCAACACCCAGCGCCCTAAGCCTGGCATTGACCTCTTGGGCAAACGTCGCGGCTTGTGCGCCGTCGAGTCCAGCTGCGGCGCACTGGGATTGCCAGGCGGCGCTTGTCTCCACCACCTCCTTGGGAAGTGCAGCCATCAACGTGGTGAGTGTGTCCTCTGCAGCTTTTGCTTCGGTCTGTAAGGTGGCATTGAGATAGTCTTCAAAGCTGACTAGCCGCTCCCTTCCATCGGAGTTGAGCGATTGCTGGCAAAGGACGCAGCGTGCCCCCTCCTCCACATGGGGGTAGATGTGGTCGGGGTAGGCCGCCCCCGTTGAATAGGCCTTGGCTGCTTCCCACAATGTCTCCCAAACCGGACCTCCAACCCCCTTCAAAGGCATGCCATTGATGAAGGTAGTCGCGTAGGCGGTAGCAGCTTGTCGCTTGAGGGTCGCGTTCGTTCGAGCGGAGACAATGGCCTTTGACTTCTCATCACTCAAACTTTCTGCCAGTTGAGACGCGCTTTCTTCCAGCTTGGTTAGCCGCTCAAGATCGGTGATTGCTTTCGCATGTGCGACGGCGGGATTGGCCTGGGCAAGTGCTGTTTCGAGCGCAAGCCGCTCCTGAAGCAACGCGTCCGGAAAGGCGCAAGCTTCTGCAATTGCCTCATCGTTGAGCGTGGGCTTCAGTTTTTGAAAAAAAACCGAAGCCGAAGTCTGGACCAACTCCACCGGAATTACGGGAAGTTGGGAGATAAGCTGTGAAGCGCGTGCCTCTAAGCGTTCGCTGACGCGATCGGAGATAGTGATGAGCGCGCCGACAAATCGCATGGCGCGGGGGAGATGTGTGGCGGTGCTTGCCGTATCTCCAAGTTCCAGTGCAGTGGCTGAGTCGAATACTGGCACGGCGGCAAGCTTTGGGTGTGGGCCAGATGCTGCGTGCCAGTCTAGGGTGTTCGTTGCCAGCGTTCCGTCGGTCGCACTCGTTGTGGTGACCGTCACCTGCGCGGAAGCGGCTTCAGTGGCGTTCCCAAATACGTTGCCGTGGATCGCTCCTTTTGCTCTGGCTCCGCAGATGTGTTTCATAAGACGGGCATAGCCAGACTTTCCCGAGCCGTTGGCCCCGTAAACGACGGTCATGTGCCCTTGGGATAGATCCAAGATGGCATTGGTGCCGATGGCGTTTACACCGCGGATGGCGGACAAAGCGTCGATGCGCAGCGCGCCTACGCTTGGAGTTCCCAAAATCACGCCGGGCGCCAGCGCCGGGTACGGGGTTTCCAATGTTTTAGCTGCCTCCTTCAAACAGTGAGAGGCGAGGGCGTCCATCTCTTGATCTGTCGGCATACGCCGATTACTTACCAGCCCATCTGCTGCCATGCGTAACCAGCTGGGGCGGGAGTTCAGCCAGCTTTCCAAACTTGTGGGCACTGATGAATTGCTCTTTGCCATCGATCACATCCCCTGTGCTTGACGGTGGCCAGGAAGGCGACCGTCCCCCATGGCTCAATAGTGATCCCCATCACAGCAAGGGGCAAGTGGGCGATCGATTTGCGGCGAAAGCGCTCAGTTGTCCTTCGGGGATGGCGGCGGAATTTTCTGGCTGTTCACTTGTAGCTTCTCAGGTAGTGGGACGCGCTGACCCCCGGTAGCGGAAGCGCTGCGGCCCTCCGGCTCAAGTGGAAGCTTCAGTGCCCAATGAGATGGCTAGCAGCCAGGCTGCCCCCAAGTCAGATGCTTGTTCCCGGAGTTTGTTTCGATTCTGAAGATGCATCCGAAGTGCCCCCACCAGCTCTGCATCTTCAAGCGCTTCTGCCCTCGCCAGGAACGCCAGCTCGCCGATGCGAGCGCGCCGTCTGGCTTCATCGCGTTTGGCTTGTTCTTTGGCTTTTGATTCGCGGCGCTGGGTTGCTAACAGCTCGCGCGCTTGGAGCTGTGCGAGCTGCTGCGTAGCGCGCTGGATCCTGTCATGGAAGTGATTGGTCCGCATCATCGAACTCCTTACGTGGGATTTTTGAGTGAAGCAAATAAATAGGTGACGTCAAGGGTTTCAGACGTGCTTGGTCGACTGCGCGTTCAAAGCGCTGAGGGGCATAAAAAATTGTCTAGAAGCAGAAGAGCAAGAGCGCACCTAGGCGTTCCTGGGGAACGCGTGCGCAAAGGGCTTCGCCCCTTGGACCCCAATCGCTTTCAGCGCTTGCGAAAATCCAATACCACGGCATAAACAAAGCCACATCCACTGCTTTGGAGCCGCATGGCCATCTACCACGCCAACGTCAAAACTTTCAGTCGAGCCAAAGGCCACTCGTCCATTGCCGCTGCCGCTTACCGCGCTGGGCTTCTTCTCGAAGACACGCGCACCGGGCAACGTCACGACTACCGCCGGCGAGACGGCGTGGTCGAAACACGCTGCATCATCCCTGAGCATTCGCCCGATTGGGCCTTGGTGCCTGCCGCACTCTGGACGGAAGCAGAGGCGGCGGAGCGTCGCAAGGACTCTACTATCGCGAGGGAGTTCGAGTTCGCGCTGCCCCACGAGCTTGACGATGACCAGCGATCGTCCCTCGCCCTCGCAGTGGCGCGGGCGTTGGTGGGCCGCTACGGCTTTGCCGCACAAGCCAGCATCCACAGTCCTGGCAGCAAAGGAGGCATGAATTGGCATGTCCACATCCTTACAACAACCCGCCGGCTTGGCCCTGACGGCTTCCTGGACAAAACCCGAGAGCTCGACGGGGGACCTGCGGGCCGGGCCGAGGTCGAGTGGATCCGGGAACTGGTGGCCGCGACGACGAATGCGCATCTGGAAGCTGCGAACCTGGACGTTCGCGTGGATCACCGCAGTCTGAAGGCCCAGGCAGACGACGCGCTGGCACGCGGCGACCTCGTGGCCGCGGCGGTGCTATCGAGGGCTCCCACGCGACACTTGGGGAAGGACGCGTCGGCCATCGAACGCCGAGGGGAGCACTCAGAGCTAGGGGAGAGGAACAGGTCCATTCAAAAGGCCAACGGGGATGCCTTGGATGAACTGCTAGCAACGTTTGAACAGGAAGGCCGGGCCATGCAGGTTCCAGAGGGGCACGATGAATCGCGGGCCCAACAGGAGGCGAAGCGATCGAGCATCAATCAGACGCTTGCCTTCTCCGATGGCCAGATCGTCGTCTCAAAGGGATTGGGTAAAGCCATTGACCAGAGGCGCTTAGACGGCAGCGACGAGGATGTGACAAGCGAAGGCCCGTCTGTTGAGGCAATTCGGATTGAGCTGGTCCGCCAAGGTGAACTGCTCAGGGATCAATTGGTCGTCCATGCGCTCCATTCCACGCTGAGGTTGGTCAATGCACTGGCGAGCGGAGAAGTGGTTCCCGAAGAGTGCAAGGAGCATCGTTCTGCGCTCAACGGGCTGCTAATCGGCTTGAAGCGGTTCGCCGCAGCGTTGGTCCGTTTCCCGAAGCGCCTTAAGGCTGTGCGTCGTTCAATCCGGTTGCGCCACATGGCCGAGCAGGCGTGGGACGACTTCGTGGTGAACCACCCGGAGCCCGGTGTGTCTTGGACGGCTCGTGAGTGGGCCAGACGCCGCGGCCGCCGGTTGGCAGCTCTGGAGCAGCGGTCTGCTGAGTTGGCCGCAGCCCAAGCTGCCGCAACCCCGGAGCAGGAGGCGATCGTGGCCGAAGAGCTGCGGTTACGGGCTGAGCGCCTGGAAGCTGCGAGCCTGGCGGTCTTGGCGCGTTGCTCTGGTCCCGCCGAGCCAGCAACAGAAGCGTTGCAGACTATCCAGGAGGCGACGGTCGCGGTCCACGCGCCCCAGCTGGGCCTGCCCCTGCGGCGCCCCCGGTTGCACTAAACGCAATGAGCCCCGCTTAGCGGGGCTCCTCTCGTTTCAGGTGGCATCCTTCAGTGAGCAGAAGGCCCCGAGTGCCGCGACACCGAAGGTGAGGTGCTCTTCTTGGCGCGATTGCGCCGCCACTCCTCTGTGGGGATGAACGTGCGGTCTACCACGGCTTCGCGTGTGCGCGTGTGGGGGACCGGCGTTGGGGGTGTGAACTTGGCACCCCGTGGCTGGTCCTCCTCCCACTGTCGGATCAGTTCGGCGGACACCTCCAAGGCATGCCTCACGTCTTCGACGCGGTCGCCGAGTTGGCGAGAGGGACCTTGGAACATGAGCCCGATAAGCAGTTGGCTAGCGACTTGGAATTGCGGGTGAGAGAACATGGTTGAGCTCCTTTGAGCCGAGGTGGTGTGCTCATCAAAGCACCATCGCCTCGCTTGGCAACCCAGGATTCTGCGTCTTCTTTCACAGAAGTCGAAGTTGGTCATGCTTGAAGATCACCAGCTTTGGCCGAGCTGAAAACGCGCATAGGCATGCCGATCGCACTTTCGCAGGGCTGGTCGATGACTGGCTCGCGCAAGGCCAGGAATTGCTCTGAAGACTGAATAGGGAAGCTCAGCAGGCTACCCTGACTTGAGAAGCTTGATGTCCGCAATGCGCTGAAGCTGTTGAAGATGATCTGGCTTGTTCTTGGCCAGCCATCTCACAACTGCTGCATTGTCCAAGAGTGTCGACCCAATGTGGGTTTTGACGATTTCGAGCTGGAGGCTGGCTGGACCGTAATTCTCCTCCAGCAGCTTCGTATCGGCTTGCAGCGCTGCCAGCTCCCGTTCCAAGCGTTGGAGCGCCTCGATAGGGGCACCGATGGCCGTCTTTGCTGCCAATGGCTCTATCAACTGTTCGACCGGCGTGTTTTGGAGAAGCGCGGTTGCAAGCTTGATCGAGTAATCCCCCAAGTTGACCATGGTCTGGGCAGCATCGATCTGTCGGAAGGGCTTCATCTTCCGCAGCAACCGAAAGACGCCTGCGGCGGCGGGTTTGTCGGCCAGGATGGCGGTCGCTTCGTCGCAAACGCCATCCAGAAGCCGGAATTTGTCCCGGATGGAGCTGGCCGAGATGTTGAGCACCTCCGACAGCTGTTCCACGGAAACCCCGCGCTCTGCTGCCCTGAGGATCATCCGGTGCTCTTGGACAACCGAAAGGCGGTTCACCTGCTTGTTGTAAGTGTAGCCCTCGTCGTCTGTTGAGATGAGGCAGGGGGCCACGGTTGCTCCCAGTTCCTTCAGAGCCTCCAAGCGCATTCGCCCATCCAGGACCAAGAACCGCCCGGCGGTGCCCCGGTCCAGGGTAACCACGATGGGTTCGACCAATCCCACCGTCCTGACCGAGCTCACGATCTGCTGATACTTGACGGAGGCCTTGGTCCCCGTTGGCATGGCCACGCTGTAATACAACTGGGCCAACTGGATGTCCACGCAGTCCTTTTCAAAGCCCAGGCGTACGCCCGAAGATAGCTTTTTGCTCATCGGGCCAACACTCTGCGCGGCAGCAGGTCAGCCAGTGGTTGCGGGACGCTGGTCAGCCCCTCCGATTGGAGAAGTCCGCAAAACTCTTTGGAGGCAAACAGCTCTTTGAAGATCTGCCGGGCCAGGAGAAGCGATTGTTGCGTGAACTCGGCCTTCTTCTGGATGCGTTGGTGCATCTCCACGTCGCGTTTGTAGAGCTTGGCAAGGTCCTCGGGGGTAAGCTTCTTCCGTGGCGCGCCGTGCGCGTAAGTGCTGGTTCCCTTTTTGCCGCTTCTGGCTCGATGGGCAAGGATCTGTCGGACGACGGTCACCTTCTTTCCCTTGAGCTCACCGGCCTCGTAGGCGTCCATCAGCAACTGTTGCGCATCGCGATCATTTGCCCGGGAGATGTTCACGGCAAGGGCCAGGGAAATGTGACCCGCTTCGGCGGCGGCGAGCAGACGTCGCTCTCCGCGCTCCATGAGGTTGGCCACGCTGTTCACCCAGGACGGAGTGCAGCCCAGCTTGGTGGCTATCTCCGGATCTGAGTAACCGCGCTCTCTGAGCACCTGGACCTGTTCCATGGTCTCGGCCGCCCTGGGCGTGCGGCGGGCGACGTTCTCCACGATGCTCATGACGTGGCCGGTGTGCTCATCCACGTCCAAGATTAGGACGGGGATCTCGCGGTGGCCCAATAGCTTGCAGGCCTCAAGGCGGCCTTGGCCGCAGATCAGTGCATAGGGTAGGGACGTTTCATCAGGAGATGCTTTGCGAACGCTAACGGGGCGTTTGAGCCCCACCGTTTCGATGCTTCGAGTGATGCCGCGGTGGATGCGTTGGTTTCTGACACGCGGATTGGCGACGTGGATGTCGGCAATGGGGATCATCTGAACGCTTGTGCTTTTGTTCGTCATGCGGCCTCCAGCAATGCGGCCCGACCGGCCAAGGCAAAGAACTCCTCCAGCGTGTCCATGCGGTAGGCGTCCAAGGAAAAGCCGTTGTCCTCCATGGAGGGCATGCCATCGGGAGTGAAGTCGATGGAAGGAAGCACGTAGTAATCGTGGGCATGACGGTTACCGGGATCCATCCGGATCACTACAGTCAGATGCGGCGTCAGGCTTGCATCCAGTCGGATGCGCCAGCGGTTAGAGCCAGCGGGTGTTGGCTTGCACCGTGCGATGACGATGGACGTGAGGAGCTCACCGTTCAACCGCAGCAGGCCGGTATCCCGGCATGGCTCGACCCACCCACCGTGTTGGGCGATGCCATCCACCACCAGCTGGACCATCTCGGGATGCCGCCGCCGAAGGGCGCGGTTGATCTCCAAGTAGGCGTAGTCGCGTTTGGGGGAGTAGCCAACCAAGCTATAGGCCCGGAGCAGGCTACCAAACCGATGGCGGAAGGCGCTGCTGGAGGGAACGCCTTCTTCTTCGTCGATCAGCATCCCTGACAGCGCGCCATGCCGCTCGAGCAGTGAGCGCAGAGCTTCCAGCATCTGGCGGTCGTCTAAGTGGACCGAACGTGCCGCGATGACTGCTTGAACGCGCTCGAACAGATCAAGCGGAACAATGGCTTCAAACGCATGTTCCTTTCGCACCCACGCCTCTGGCGGGTTCTGAACGTGTTGCAGCTTCAGCTTGAACGAAGTCCGGTTATAGACGTTGTGGCCGACGTATTTCTCATTCGTCAGTATTTGATGGATGGTCCCTCGGCTCCAGAGGCCACCCACCTCATTGGGGATGCCTTCTCGGTTTAGGACGGAGGCGATGACCCGTTCGGGCATGCCGTCCCTCAGAAACAGCCGATAGATGCGCAAGACGATTGCGATTTCATGCGCAGGCCCGGGCACCAGGATCACCCGATCGGTCTGGATGCTCTTTTGTTCTCCTCGAGCGAGCACAGCCTTGGGCTGGAGATGCTCGTCGACGAGTTGGCGGCGCAAGCCATACCCCGGCGTGCCCCCTTGTCGGAACCCGTGCCGCACGATGTTGCAGGCCCCTTTGAACACCTTGTCAGATAGCTCACGGCTGTATTCGGCGGCCATGCTCCGCTTGAGGCCAATCATGATGGTCGATGGCAATGAGCCATCATTCTTGAAAGCTTCTGCGCAATAGATGACCGGGATGCCATGGCTCTTACAGGCGTGAACGTAGGCAGCGGCCTCGTCCGGGTCAGGGAACCGTCCCCAACGGCTGACGTCGTAGACCAAAATAGCGTTGAAGCCAGGGGAGGGGAGCTTCACATCCCGGAGAAGGGCTTGAAGAGCGCTTCGACCTTTGAGGTTTAGTCCACTCTTGCCGGAGTCTTCGTAGGTCTGGACGATCTCCATGCCGTGCGCCTTGGCATATTCGGCAATTGCCGCAGCCTGGTTCTCCGTGGAGTAGCGCTGATGCTCGGTCGACATGCGCACATACTGGGCAACCGGAAGGAGCCGATCAGGAGACTGAATAGCATCGGTCACTGCGTGGTGCGAGGACACGGCCAGCGCTTCCCATCTAAGACTATGTATTCAGCGACCGTAGGCGGGCAGTTTGACGGTCTCGTTACGCTTGGAGTTCGTGGCTGAACCAATCAAGTTCGTGACGCATAGGTGTCGATAGTCGATCGAGGTGGTCAAGGCGCTCTGGGAGCGCGGGTGATACGACTACGCGTGCTCATTCGTTTCAAGCCGCGCGAGACTGACGGTCCACTGGCCTCCTTCCTGCTGGCGTAGGGTCAGCAGGTCATAGGTCTTCAGCATGCTGAGTAGGCCCGAATGCCCATATGCATTGGGAGAGAAGGACGGGTCTGTTCGTTTGAGGTATTGGCCCAACGGCCCCAGTCCTACCTCGCCTTCCGAGGTGTCTCCAGCCAGGAGCGTTACCGCTTCCACCACGAACTTGGGACGGCGCTTGGGAAGCGGCTTGGTGTCCGCCGCGGTAGGCTCAGCTTTGTTGCCCTCCGCTTTGGCCGGTGATGCATTGGGTCGGTCTTCGCAAGGCTCGGCGACTGCTTTGCGCTCCCATTCGAAGAACTGATCGCAAGCGTTTCGCAGGGCCGCTGGCGTCTTGGGCTCGCCGACGATACAGACCGTCGCGCCTCGCTCCCGCAGCTTTCGACACAGGTAAGCGAAGTCGGAGTCACTGGTTACCAGGCAGAAGGTGTCGGCGCGATGATCGAACAACGCCTCTTGAGCATCGAGAGCCAGGGCGATGTCGGAAGTGTTTTTTCCAGAGGCGTATTGGTATTGGAGGCAAGGGGTAAACGCCTGTTGGACGAGCACTTCCTGCCAGCGGTTGGCCAACGTGGCGTGGTTTCCATACCCGCGCCGCAGCACCACGCGCCCGAACTGGGCCACCATCAGCAGGGCGTGCTCCACGATCTCGGGACTGACGTTGTCGCAATCGACCAAAACGGCCACTTTGCTGTCGTGAGGGACTGATCCGTTAGCCATGTTCTTGTCCTTAAGCTGCGATGCGTGCATCCAAGCCGGCGTGTTCCCTCAGCAAGTAGAGCAGGCCCCCCCCGTCGATCAGCTCAATGGGCTTGTCTTTGGCAAAGTTGAAGGCTTCGGTGCCGTAGCCGCTGGTGCAAACCAAGATGCCCTTGCTGGCGCCTTCGTTAAGCATGGTTCCGTAAAGGTCGCGGACCGCGCTGACGCCTACGGTGTCCCGATAGCGCTTGGCCTGTATGACGACCTTCCCGCCCAAGACGGGCCGGGTGTCAAAGGCCACCGCATCCACTCCACCATCGCGGGAGCTCCGGGTCAGTTTCGTGTCCAGCCCCATCCGACTAAACAGGTTGGAGACGAGTGCTTCGAACTCGCTGGGGGTCAGATCCAGAAGGTTGGGGCGCGATTCAAGGCCTGAGAGCACGTCCGATTGCGCGATGAAGCGCTTGTCGACCATGTTGAATTCGACGATTGGCTTGATGGCCTGCAATTCATCGGGCCTGTTTGAGACCTGAGCACCCAGGCTGCGCAGGCATGCAACCTTTTCCACGCGTTCAAGCCGCAGCTGAAGGAAGGCGGCCTTCGTTGCGCGGACGGACACCACCGGCACCCGAACCTCTTGGCCGGTGGTGGGATCGTGGGTGTCCACCACGCCATTGAAGGTGACCAGCGCCAATGCGTTTGCTTGATCGGCCTCAAAGGCTTCGTGCAAGGTCCTCAGCGCGATTGACGCAATGATGTCTTGGTAGAGCGATTTGATGTCGCTGGCCTTGCGCGCCTTGGAGTCGATCGCATCGCGTGTTTTGACGTAGCGATAATCGGCTTCGGTGGGGACGACACCCACCTCGGGCAGGTCATACTCAATGACCAATTCCCTGGATGCCTCGGCATAGGCCAGCTTGAACGCCTGAGGGAAGCCCTCAGAGGGGTATTCGGAGCGCGTGAGCACCATGTCGTTGTAGGCCACAACGGCATCAGGCTCGTGAGCCAGGTAGGCGCTCTGAAACTCATCCACTTCAGCGTTTCGGCGGCCAACGTCAGCCTCATAGAGCGCGCGTTCGGTCTCGTGTTGGGCCCGTAGATCGGCCAGCCGTCGCTTCTTTTGTGCTTCTGCGCGATGGAACCATTCGAGAGCCTGCTGGTGGGCTTGATGGGCCGCCGCCTGGGCTGCCAAGTGCCGCTTTGCGGCGCCGGGCCAAAAGCGTGCGAAGCCGGTGGGGCCCGGGACCTCGACCTCGACCGGCGCCAACCCCGGAACCAAGTCCTTGGGCACCTTGAAGCCGGGATAGGGATCGGTGTGACGCAGGCTGTCGAAGCTGATGGTGTCGTTCACCGACAGGGTGTGAAGGAGCAGGCCCTCCAGTTCCTCCAGCCGGTCTTTGAGCTCGGCGTTGAGGTCGTCTGCCTCAGCTTGGCGGTCTTGGAGGTATTCGGCTTTGGCCAAGCGCGCAGCTTCCTTCTCCTGCTTCTCCAGGGCGCGCAGCTCCCGCATCTGTTGCGCAGCAGCCATACGCTCATGGCGCTCCAACTGCCTCAGTTGCGTCGCTTGCATTCGCTGCTGGCGCTTGTTTTCGCGCTGCGCTGCCGCCGCTGCCCGGCCGGCTGCCCGCAGAAACCCTTCTAGGCCGCTCCGTCGTCCCATACATCCCCCTGATTTCGAATATCTAAAGACTAACCTGTCGACGTCCTTCTAACGCGCTTTCTGGGCGTTTGGTCGTTCAAAAGGGCGCGCAGCGCAGGCAGGTTCAAGCCAAAATCCAGCACCGCCAGGCCCGGGGTGTTCTTTCCAGGCCCATGAAGCTTCTCGTGGGCGGTGAACTCGCGGCTATACGTGGCGTGGTGCTCGTCGTCCAACTCGTGACCCACCACCTGGGCTCGGAGCTCGGACGGTACGCCCGCTCCTTGAAGCGACTGAATGACGGTTTTCCGGAGCGAATGGAAGCCGCGCTTGCCGGGCGTCCAGTTCTTGCCCACGGCTTCCAAGTGGCGGCCGAACGCCTTGGTGATCCAATTGCCGGCGCCGTTCTTGGCATCCGGTTTGGCGGCCGGGAACAACCGTTTTGCATCTGCCGCCCGTAATCCCTCAACCCATTCCTTAAATCCAAGCGCCAGCAGATCGGGGTGAACCGGGACGGTTCGGATGCTGGCATCGGATTTGAGCTTCTGATGTTCCCCTTCATCGGACATGTGGATGCAGAGCAATCCCGCCTGCTCGGTGACATCGCTGGGAAGCAGTTGGCCCACTTCTGCGGCGCGAGCGCCGGTGTAAAGACCGATGACTGCCGCCCAGCGGGCCGAAAGCGCCAATTGCTCGAAGGCAGCCGGCGCAAACAGGGCTTGAACTTGGTGGGCGTCGTAGGGCTTGAAGCCGAATTTCCGCCGGGCTCGCTTCTCTCGGATGGAATAGCTGACATGCCCAGCGGCAACATTGTCGCCCCTGGGGTAGTAGCCCGAGGCCATGGCCCATTCGAAGAAGCCGCCCTTGCCTCCAATGTAAGACTGCTTGTTGGTCAGGGTGGGGGTGGACGAGCCCTCCTCGCGCATGTGCTGATACCAGCGGGCCAAGTCCGTGCGCGTCAGCGTGTGGAGCTTGGTCTTGCTCCCGAGGAAGCTGACCAGAGACACGATGGCCGTGCGCTTGATCGTCCAGGTCTTGGGCAGCGTGTTGCCCTTGAGCGTGGCCAGCCAAGCGTCGCACGCGTCTTCGAGGGTGATGGGGGTCAGTTTGGACTTCGGGACTGGCGCCGGAGCGGGAGAGGGGGTGCCGTTGACGGCGTCCAGCAACGGGTCTGCGCCCTGGCGTTGCATCTTCTGGAAAAGCCGTAGGTCTTCCTCGTTGTCGATCTGCCAGCGCTCGGTGACCGTGCCATCGGCGGCGCGGGACCGGTGGAGGATCAATTCTTTCAGGTTGTCGGATTGGGTCAGACGGGCGATCAGTTCATCGGCCTCGCGCTTGCTCAGCTTGTCCACGCGTTGGTCCCTCAACACATCGAAGGCCTGAGCATAGCCCGCAGCTAGGGCCAGTGCGCGCAGCCTGGCCGTGGGCAGGTCGCGGGTGCGCAATGTGCGCTTGAAGACGCGTCGGCCAACCACGCCTTGAAGGTCGGTAGGGACGCGTTGCCGGAAAGCCCAAAGGCCAGTAGGAGAGCGGGTGAGGTGATGGGGAATGCGCATCGAGAGATGTGTCCCGATTTGTGTCCCGTCGAAGGTCACCCCAGAAAAGCAAAAACCCCTGCGTAAACAGGGGTTTGCGTAATCTGGCGGAGAGAGGGGGATTCGAACCCCCGAAGCGCGGTTTAGACGCTTACACACTTTCCAGGCGTGCTCCTTCAACCACTCGGACACCTCTCCGGATCCCTGCCATCGGCAAACGCCTCAGCAGGGGCGCAAATTCTAGCGGGCGCAGCGGCAGGACACAAGCACTGGTTTGCAGGGCGAGAGGGCTGGACAGGCGTGGCACAATGGAACATCCGATGGAAGACGGTGGCCTGATGTCCTATCTCGTCCTTGCCCGCAAGTGGCGTCCGAAGCGTTTTGCCGAGCTGGTGGGCCAGGAACACGTGGTCCGTGCGCTCAGCAATGCGCTGGACAGCGGCCGGGTCCACCATGCGTTCCTGTTTACCGGTACCCGCGGCGTGGGCAAGACCACGATCGCGCGCATCTTCGCCAAGTCGCTGAACTGCGAGCAGGGCACCAGTGCCGATCCCTGCGGCCAGTGTGCGGCCTGCCTGGACATCGACGCCGGTCGCTACATCGACTTGCTGGAAATCGATGCCGCGTCCAATACCGGCGTGGACGATGTGCGCGAGGTGATCGAAAACGCCCAGTACATGCCTTCGCGTGGCAAGTACAAGGTGTACCTGATCGACGAAGTGCACATGCTGTCCAAGGCCGCGTTCAATGCGCTGCTGAAGACGCTGGAAGAGCCGCCGGAACATGTGAAGTTCCTGCTGGCCACCACCGACCCGCAGAAGCTGCCGGTCACCGTGCTCAGCCGCTGCCTGCAGTTCAACCTCAAGCGCCTGGATGAAGATCAGATCCAAGGGCAGATGACCCGCATCCTCACCGCCGAGGAGATCGAGTCTGACCCTACCGCCATCGTGCAGCTGGCCAAGGCCGCCGACGGCAGCCTGCGTGACGGCCTGTCGCTGCTCGACCAGGCCATCGCCTATGCTGGCGGTGCGCTGCGCGAGGACGTGGTGCGCACCATGCTGGGCACGGTCGACCGCACCCAGGTGGCGGCGATGCTCGATGCCTTGGCCGAGGGCGATGGCCCGCGCCTGCTGCAGGTGGTCGCGGCACTGGCCGAGTTCTCGCCGGACTGGAGCGGCGTGCTTGATGCGCTGGCCGAGGGCCTGCACCGCATCCAGGTGCAGCAACTGGTGCCGGGCGCGTCCGCCGCTGCCGAAGGACTGGATGCCAGCGTATTCGCCGAGCGCCTGCGCCCGGAAGTGGTCCAGCTCTGGTACCAGATGGCCTTGAACGGTCGTCGTGATCTGCCATTGGCGCCCAGCCCGCGCGCCGGCTTTGAAATGGCGGTGCTGCGCATGCTGGCGTTCCGACCCGCGGCTGCCGTGCCGTCGGTGCCGCGCACCCCGGAATCCTCCGGTGGCAGCGCACCGACCGGTACGGGCCAGACCGGTGGCGGCGTTGCTGGCAACCACGAAGGAGCTGCCCCGGCGGCCGCTGTTGCGCAGGGGGCCGTCGCCGTCACCCAGGCCGCTGCAGCACCGGTGCCGGTGGAGGCAGCCGCACAGACGCCGACCCCGGCACCACAGCGCGAACCCGAACCAGAACCCGAGCCGACTCCGGAACCGGATCCGACGCCTGAACCTGAACCGGTTCCGGTCGAGGAACCCGGGTCGCCGCCGCCGATGAAGGTGCAGCTGGCTCCCGAGGCGGCCACGCCCAAGGCGCCCGCCGAAGCAGACGACCTGCCGCCGTGGGCGACTGACGAGGACACTGCCCGCGATGAGGCGCTGGCCGCTGAAATGGCGACGCCAGACGCGGCCATGGTCGCCCCGTTGAACGAGCCGCCAGCGCCGGCGCCGCAGCCGGTTGCAGAGGCTGTTGTCGTGCCGGAGCGTCCGTTCCGTGCCGAAGGCATCCCGATCGCCCCAGCCGCCGCGGCTGTCGCTTCCGACCGCGCTGCGGCGGGCAGCGTCAGCGAGCTGGCCTGCGCCGAGGACTGGCTCGACCTGATTGCCAACAGCGGCCTGAGCGGTCCATCGCGACAGCTTGCAGCCAATGCGGCCTTCATCAGTTGCCAGCAGGGGGTCTTGAAACTGGGCCTTTCGCCCGGATTTGAGTACCTGCGCTCCGAGCGCGCGCTGGCAGCGTTGGGCGAGGTGCTGGAAAAGTCCCTCGGCCACGCGCTGAAGATCGTGGTCGAAACCGTGGAAACCGAGCAGGTCCCGGCCGAGACCCTGCACCAGCGCGCCGACCGCCAGCGTGGCGAACGGCAGCAGGCTGCCGAGGCCATTTTCATGGACGATCCGGAAGTCCAGTTGCTGATCCAGCAGCACGGCGCCCGGATTGTTTCCGATTCCATCCGTTCTTTTGACGAGTAAGACGACATGCGCGGCAATATCGCCCAACTGATGCAGCAGGCCCAGAAGATGCAGGAAAACCTGCAGAAGGCCCAGGAAGAAATCGCCAAGATCGAAGTGACCGGCAGCGCCGGTGGCGGCATGGTCAGCGTCACCCTGACCGGTGCCAAGGAGTGCCGCAAAGTACGCATCGATCCGTCGCTGGCCAGCGATCCGGAAATGCTGGAAGACCTGATCGCCGCCGCCTTCAACGATGCGTCCAACAAGATCGATGCCGAGTCGAAGTCGAAGATGGGTTCGGCCACCGCCGGCATGCAGCTGCCGCCGGGCATGAAGATGCCGTTCTGATGTCCTGCATGGCACCCGCACTGCCGGGTGCCACGCACTGTGTAGCGTCGAGCGTGCTCGACTGCCCGCAATTTCCAGTCGAGCACGCTCGGCCCTACAGAACACGCCGCCGTGTCCGCACCCCTGCTTGAACAACTGATCGATGCACTGCGGGTGTTGCCTGGCGTTGGCCAGAAGACGGCCCAGCGCATGGCCTACCACCTGCTCGAGCGCGAGCGCGAAGGTGGCAAACGCCTTGCCGGGACGCTGGCAGAGGCGGTCGAACGCATCGGTCACTGTGCGCAGTGCCGCGACTTCAGCGAAACCGAGCTGTGCCCGACCTGCGCCAATGGCAGCCGCGAGCGCAGCCAGTTGTGCGTGGTGGAATCGCCGGCTGACCGCTTGGCGATCGAGAACGCCACCGGCTATCGCGGCGTCTACTTCGTGCTGCAGGGGCGCCTGTCGCCGCTGGATGGCATCGGCCCGCGCGAGCTGGGTCTGGAGCAGCTGGAACAGCGTCTGGCCGAAGCGGAAGTGCAGGAGCTGATCATTGCTACCAGTGCCACCGTCGAAGGCGAAGCCACCGCGCACTACCTCGCGCAGCTGGCACGTGCCCGCCAGGTGCGGCCGAGTCGCCTGGCCCAGGGCCTGCCCCTCGGTGGTGAGCTGGAGTACGTCGATCGCGGCACGTTGTCGCACGCGTTCGGCACTCGCAGCGAAGTGCGCGACTGAGCCGATGCCGGGCATGCCCCGGCGTTACCGGCCTACAATGCGGTGACACCCCGCCGAGGCCGACCATGAGCAGCGAAACCCTCTTCAGCAAGATCATCCGTCGCGAGATCCCGGCCACCATCGTCTATGAAGACGAGGACGTGCTGGCGTTCAAGGACATCGCGCCGCAGGCGCCGGTGCACGTGCTGTTCATTCCGAAGAACGAGATCATTCCGACCCTGGATGACCTGCAGCCGTCGCAGGCGCACCTGATCGGCAAGCTGGCCCTGGCCGCCGCCGAGTACGCGCGGCAGGAAGGCTTTGCCCAGGACGGCTACCGCATCGTGATGAACTGCCGCGAAGATGCCGGGCAGACCGTGTTCCATATCCACATGCATCTGCTGGCTGGCGCGCCGCTGGGTCACTTCGGCACACCGGGGCGTTGACGCCGCCATCCACGCATGGCGTGGATCTACAGCGCACGCCAACAGCAGTAGATCCACGCCATGCGTGGATAAAAATGCGTCGAAGTGCAGCATCGCCCCGAGCAGACCCGCACCATGCATGGATGAAAAAAGGCCGCCCCATGGGCGGCCTTCTGCATCATGCGTACCGGGCCTGGACTACCACCAGCCCCAGCCGCGGTAACCGCCCCAGTACGGGCCATACGGGCCCGGGCCCCACGGTCCGTAGGGGTAGGGCACGACATCGACCTGGCGCTGCTCCGGCCACAGGTAGATCACGTCGGCCGCCAGCTTCGGCAGTCGGTAGTCGTAATCACCGATACGGGTGTTGGCGTAGCCATCGATCTTGCCGATGAAGGTCACGTCGCGGCCGGCTTCGAACACGGCCGGATCGTAGAAGCCGGCACGGCAGGCGATGAAGCGGCCGTCACTGGCATCGGAGGAGGTGGTGTTCGGGCGGCCGCTACCGTTGAGCGGGCGCGAGATGATCTGGAAACAGGTCTCGCCCTGGACGGGCTTGGTTTCAATGATCCGGCCACCCCAGCGCACCGGCGTGCCGACCTGCTGGGTGGCAACCGAGTCGCGCGGGGAAACCAGGCTGAACTGTCCCTGCAGCGGCTTGGGGGCCGTGGCGCAGGCCGACAGGGCCAGGGCGGCCACGGCGGTGAGGAGGAACTTGGTATTCATGGGGAGGCTCCGGAAGTCGGGCGATGCCTGCGCAGGTCCCGCAATAATGGGGCGAGCTCGGTACAAGTGCCAGCGTAGCGTGCATCAGCGAAACGCTGGCTGAGTGTGATGAGGGCCGGGTCGGGGCGTTGCCCGTGGACCCGGTGCGCCCAGTGCAGGGCGGGTTCGTGCGGTTCGCGGCCCAGCCCCAGCCGCGCATAGCGCAGCCCCAGCCGGTGCCAGGCGCGCAGCAGCGGGTCGCGCTCGCGTTCGCCACGGGCCAGCAGCCACGCCATCCAGGCCAGCGCCAGCGACACCGCCATCACGAAGCCGGCCAGCAGCTGTCCCGGCTGCAGATCGTCCAGCCCGAACGGTTGCAGCAGCTGCTGCTGGCGGCGTGCATCGAACGACAGCACCAGTTCGTTCCAGCCCCTGCGCATCCAGTCGCGGACCTGGCCCAGCTGCAGCCAGCGCTGCTGCAGCCCTGTATCGGCCCCGGCCTGCAGGCGGTCGTCGAGCGTGTCCAGGATGCGCTCGGGTGCCACGGCCGCTGTCGGGTCGATGCGCACCCAGCCGCGTTGCGGCAGCCACACCTCGGCCCAGGCGTGGGCGTCCATCCGCCGCAGTACCCAGTAGTCGCCGATCCGGTTGCGCGTGCCGCCGGCGAACCCGGTGACCACACGCGCTGGAATGCCGGCGTTGCGCATCAGCACCACGAAGGCAGAGCTGAAATGCTGGCAGTAGCCGGCCTTGTAGTCGAACAGGAAAGCATCGACAGGATCGCGCCCGGCGGCAGGTGTTGCCAGCGTGTACGAAAAATCCGCGGTGATCCACGCCAGGGCGCGACGGACCACCGCTGCATCATCGCTTCCGGCTTCCTGCCGCCACTGCCGGGCCAGGGTTGCCGTGCGGGGGTTGAAGCCTTCCGGCAACTGCAGCGCAGCGCGGCGCTGATACGACGACAGCGTGGCATCAAAGCGCTGCGGCGGGGCCGAGTGCAGACGCCACCGGCTCAGCGCAGACAACGTGCGGTCGCTGCTCAGGCTCAGGGCGGCATCAAGCCGGCTGCCTTCCGGTGCGGCGGTGGGCAGATCCAGCGCGACCAGCTGGCGACGGTCGGTGGGCTCGTAATCGATCTGGTAGTTCCAGCCTTCCGTGCCGTGCTCGACCACTGCAGGCGGCAAACGCTCGGTACGGCGGTCGCGTCGCCAGACATGCCCATCGAACTGGGTCAGTACCGGCCCGCGCCAGTAGCGCTGCGCCGGTTCCGGAACCGCGCCGAAGAACTGCGCCCGCAGGGCAGGGGTATCGTCGGCCATCAGATCCAGCCACTTGTCCGGCTCCATCGTGTCCGACAGCCCGGGCGTACCGACGGCGCGTTCGGGTATGCCCCACAGCGGCGTGGCCAATCGTGGGAACAGCCAGAAGCAGGCCAGCGCCAGCGGCAGGCCGATCAGCAGCAGGCGACCGACGCCGCGAAGCTGCGCGGACAGCGGCGGTGGCGTACTGCGGCCTTCACCCTGTGCCAGTCGCTGCAGCGCAATCAGGGCGCTGATGCCGGCCAGCACGGCGAGCACGGTGGTCAGCGGCCCCTGGTCGAGCAGGAAGGCAGCAAACGGAGAAAACAGGGCAAAGCCAAGCAGGCTGCGTGCATCGCGCAGGGTGCGCAGCTCGCTGGACTTGATCGCCAGCATCGCCGCCAACAGCGCGCAGCCGGTATCCCGGCCGGGGCGCACCGCACCCATCTGCCAGACGATGGCGGCCAGCATGCCCAGTACCAGCAGTACGCGCACCGGCATCGGCAGCATGCCGCGCTGCGACAGTGCTGCAGTGACGACCGCTGCCACGGCGACCAACGCGGCCAGCGTGGTAGGCAGCTGCAAAAGCAGCGGCAACAAGGCCAGTGCGGCGCTGGCCAGCGTCCACGTGCGGGTGTTGCGGTCCAGCAGCAGGGCAGGCTCAGTCATGGGGAAGCAACGCCAGCGCGCGCAGGCACAGATGGTGGTGGCTGGCGCCCTGGCCGGGGCCGATCGGCGGGTGCATCGGCAGCAGCAGCGTGTAGCGACGGCCTTCGCGCTCTGCGCTGTCCACCCAGCGTGCCAGCCGTGCGATGCGGGCCTCCTGGCCCAAGGGTGCCAGCGCGCGCCAGTCCAGCACCACTTCGATGCCTATCGGTTTCTCGTATTCGCGTACCAGCAGCGTGTCGCGGCGCGCGGAGTGTTTCCAGGCAATGCTGCGCGGTGGATCTCCAGCGCGATATGGGCGCAGCTGATGCAGTTCCTCGCCGTTGGCGTGGGCGCGGGTGTGTAGTGGATCGCTGCCCTGCTGCGGCAACGGTGGCGCTTTCGCTTCGGCCAGCGGGTAGACCAGCAGGGGTTCTTCCGGCCACACCCATGACCACGCCCTGACCAGGCCAAGTGGTTGTGTGGTGGACAGGCGGATACGCGGCAGTTCCAGCCAGCCACGGCGTTCGCTGGGAACTGCCAGCTCGGCTTCGCCGCGGCCGTGTGCGGGCAGGTCGAGCCACGTCTCGCTGTCGCCCAGCTGCAGGTGCAGGCCATGGCGCGCTCGCGGGTCGCGCAGCGACAGGTCCACGCGCAGGCGCAGCGGTTGCCCGGCCGGCAGCGGTTCGGCGGAGATTGCATCGATCTGCACGCCCGACAGCTGCAGGTGTGCCGCGATGGTACTGGCGATCGCGGCTGCGGCCAGCAGCAGTGCCAGCAGCAGGGCCGGGTTGTTGTTGTAGTTCAGCGCGCCCAGCAGCATCGCGACCAGCAGGCAGGCCACAAACAGGCCGAAGCGGGTGGGCAGCACGTAGATGCGCCGTCGGTCCAGCCGTTGCGGCAACGACTCCGGCGTGCGCGGGCGTGCCAGCTGCAACAGTCGCCGGGCATGCGATGCCATCTTCAATCGACCGCGACGGTCTGCAGGATCGCGCGTGCCAGCGTCGGCCCCGAGCTCGACTCGGCTTCACCCACCAGACGATGGCCAGCCACCGCTACGAACAGCGTCTGCACGTCTTCGGGTACCACGTGGCCACGGCCGAGCAACAGCGCATGTGCCTTGGCTGCGCGCAGCAGGGCCAGGCCGGCGCGCGGCGACAATCCCACGCGTACGCCCGCATGCTGGCGGCTGCGGGTCAGCAGTGCCTGCACGTAGTCCACCAGCGCGTCGCTGACATGCACTTGGCTGACGGCCTCGCGCAGTGCGCGTACCTGGGTGTCGTCCAGCTGGGGCACCGCGCGGGCGATCAGGTCGCGGCGATCGCTGCCGCGCAGCAGCTCACGTTCCGCCTGCGCGCTGGGGTAACCCATCGCCAGCCGCAGCAGGAAGCGATCAAGCTGCGAATCGGGCAGCGGGAACGTACCCGACAGATCCACCGGGTTCTGCGTGGCGATCACGAAGAACGGATCAGGCAGGGCATGGGTCTGACCGTCGAGGGTGACCTGCTGCTCGGCCATCGCTTCCAGCAGGGCGCTCTGCGTGCGCGGCGGCGCCCGGTTGATCTCGTCGGCCAACAGTACATGGGTGAAGACCGGCCCGGGATGGAACTGGAACTGGCGGCTGCCGGCGTCGTAGACCGATACGCCGAGTACGTCGGCCGGCAGCAGGTCGGAGGTGAACTGCACGCGCTGGAAGCTCAGCCCCAGGCTGCTGGCCAGGGCATGGGCCAATGTGGTCTTGCCGAGACCGGGCAGGTCTTCGATCAGCAGATGGCCGCCAGAGAGCAGGGCCACGAAGGCCAGTCGAACCTCCTGCACCTTGCCCAGCACCAGCGCATTGACCTGGTCCTGCGCATTGCGCAGGGACTGACGCAGTTGATCGGTTAGCATGCTGGGCATGGGGGACGAAGCTGTCATGGTCGTCTCAAGTTCGGTAACCGGTCGATTCTATCCATAGAGCAATGCAGGGCGAACAACGCGCACGTACGATTTTTCTCTGGTTATGGACGCTCGTCACAGCGGCCAAGCTGGTCGTGGCCGCACGCCTGCCGTTGTTCGTCGATGAGGCGTTCTACTGGCAGGAAGGCCAGCACCTGGCTGCGGCCTATTCGGATCTGCCGGGGCTGACGGCCTGGCTGACCCGGTTGGGTGTGGAGCTTGGCGGTCAGCACGTGCTGGCGCTGCGTTTGCCATTCCTGGCCATCGGTGCACTGCTGCCGCTGCTGGTATCGCGCATTGCGGCGCGCTGGTTCGGCAACGTTGCAGGTTGGCAGGCCGGCAGCTTGACGCTGTTGATGCCGTTGTCGGCCACGCTGGGTCTGCTGGCTGTACCCGATGTGCCGATGGCACTGGCGGCGGTGCTGTGCCTGGACGCCGGCGCACGCCTGCTGCGCAACGTAGATGCATCCTCGGCGGTGAAACTGGCGCTGGGCCTGCTGATCGGCGCGCTCAGCCACTATCGTTTCATCGGTGTGATCGGCGTCGGCTTCGTTGCCCTGCTGGCGCTGCCGCAGGGCCGGCGCATGCTGGCCGATCCGCGCGTCTGGGTGGCCCTGGCCGTTGGCGTACTGGCATGGCTGCCGCTGCTGGCCTGGAATGCCGACAATCACGATGCCGGTCTGAAGTTCCAGGTGGTCGAGCGTCATCCGTGGGCATTCGAGTGGCGCGGACTGTGGTTCCTGGTGATCCAGCCGATGCTGGTGACGCCCATCCTGTGCATCGCGATGTGGAAGGTGGCGCTGGCGGGTACCCGCAGTGGCGGCGGTGCGCGCGTGCAGTGGCGTTATTTCGGTCTGGTCGGCGGTGTGTCGACATTGGGCATCTTCGCACTGGGCTTCTTCACCGACGTCGAGCGCATCAGCTTCCATTGGCCGCTGCCGGGCTACCTGGCCCTGCTGGTGGCGGTGCCGGTAATCCTCAACGGCTGGCCGCGCTGGTTGCGGCGTACCGGCTGGTGGCTGGCCGGGCTGGGCATGGTGCTGGCCTTCGGCTATTACCTGATGGCGTCCTCGTCATCGCTGCGCGAGCAGTTGGCCGGTGACAAGTACTACCCGCGCAACTTCGCCGGCTGGCAGCCGCTGGCTGCTGCGGTCCGCGAAGAACTGCAGCTGATGCCTGAAGGCAGCCGCGTACTGGCCGGCAACTTCAAGGTAGGCGCCGAACTGGGCTTCCAGCTGGGCCGCGGTGACATCGAAGTGCTGCCGCATCCGCTCAACGACAAGCACGGCCGCACCGCGCAGCTGGCGCAATGGAACCAGGTGCATGAGGGCGAACGCGACGTGCCGATGCTGCTGGTGCTGTCGCCCAGCGATCAGCGTTTCCGCGATCTGCTTACCCGCTATCACGCCCTCTGCGAACAGGTCGGGCCGCTGCCGCCACCGCGCGTGGTCAGCAACGATCATGGATTCCAGCGCTTCCTGCTGTTCCGCCTGCCGGTGCAGCGCGCGCAGGGGCCATGCGTAGCACCCGCACTGGCCTGGCTGGACGCCCCCTCCAATGGAGACGTGGTGAGCGGCACGCTGGCGATCAAAGGCTGGGCGTTCAAGGAAGGTGTTGGCCTGTCGCGGGTTGAAGTGCTGGTGGATGGTCGTTCGATCGGCGACGCCACCTACGGGCGGGTGTTCGATATCCGCCATGCCTGGCCAGACAGCACCGACCCGCAGCATCCGGCTGTCGGTTTCGATGCAACGCTCGATACGGCTACGTTGTCACCGGGAAAACACTGGCTGGGCCTGCGTCTGCATGGTCGCGATGGCAGCGTGGAGCAGTGGCAGGAACAGCCGTTCGTCGTGGAAAAGCGCTGAGGCATCGTGCCTCGTGTAGCGAGCCGGGTTACGGCACCGCGAATCCGGCCCTGCGCAGCAATCCGCACAGTGCGATCAGCGGCAGCCCGATCAGGGCCGTAGGGTCGCGATTGTCGATGGCGTCGAACAGGCTGATGCCCAGGCCTTCGCACTTGAAGCTGCCGGCGCAGTCCAGCGGTTGTTCGATGGCCACGTAGCGGGCGATCTCCGGCGCCTGCAGCGCGCGGAAGCGCACCTGGGTCAGATCCATTGCCATGAAGGATTCTCCGTCACAAGTGAGACTGATGGCCGTGTGGAAGCGCACCGTCTGCCCGGACATGGCCGCCAGCTGCGCGCACGCCGCCTCGACCGTACCCGGCTTGCCCAGCGGCTGACCGTTCAGGTCCGCCACCTGGTCCGAGCCGATCACCCAGCTGCCGGGATGGCGGGCGGCCACATCGCCCGCCTTGGCGCTGGCCAGGCGTGCCGCCAGCGCCAGCGGGGCCTCGTTGGCTTGCGGGGTCTCATCCACCTGCGGGCGTGCGCAGTCGAAGGGCAACCCCAGCCGTTCCAGCAGGTCGCGGCGGTAGCGGGAGGTGGAGGCCAGGACCAGGGCAGGCATGCGGGAATTCCGGGAGCGGGGCGCGGCAGTCTGGCCCGGCACAGCCAGCCACAGCAAGCCTTTCATGGCAGTCATTTGACACGCGACCTGCCGATCCTTAATATTCGGCGGCTTATGTCCGCGAACGTACCCGAAACGCTGGATGCCTGGCGGATGGTCGTAGCGCGAAGGCGCTTCGACGGTCAGGTCTCCCTGGCTGAATTGACTCGCCTGCAGGGGCTTGTCGCAGATACTGAAGGCGAGTGTAATTACTCGCTCGAATTCGGTCGCGACGAGATCTTGCGGGTATCCTATGTGGAACTCAGCATCGATACCGCGTTGCCGCTGACCTGTCAGCGCAGCATGCAGCGCTTTCTGTTGCCGGTGAAGATGACGCAGAGGCTTGGCCTGATCCGCGACGAAGACGAGGAATCGTCCTTGCCGGAGGAATACGAGCCGTTGCTGGTGCCGGAAGATGGCCAGCTGCGCCCGTTGGACCTGGTCGAGGACGAACTGGTGCTGGCGGTGCCGGTGGTACCCCTGTCGCCGTACGGTGAGGCAGTCGACAAGGACTGGGCACCGACCGAAGAAGAAATTGAAAAGGCCAACCCGTTCGCGGCGTTGGCGGCATTGAAGAAACAATAGCAGCCGGTTGTCGTCGGCGGCTGCGGCGAAAGCGAAAAGTGTGCTGGACGCTGGCGTCCTGTGCGACGAAACGACGAAGCAAAACGAACCGAGTTTGGAGCAATCCCATGGCTGTCCAGAAATCCCGTGTTACCCCGTCCCGTCGTGGCCAGCGTCGTTCGCATGACGCCCTGAGCGCCAAGCAGCTGTCGACCGACCCGACCACCGGCGAAGTGCATCTGCGTCACCACATCACTGCTGACGGTTTCTACCGCGGCAAGAAGGTCATCCAGACCAAGTCTTCTGCTGTCCAGGAAGACTGATGTGCCGGAAGGTCGCTGCCCGCTGGGCAGCGGCCTTCGCCTTCTTTCCCGGGCACGCCGGTGAACGGCGGCTCGTGCAACAGGAAACATGATGAGCAAGCGGATCTACTCGAGGATCGCGGGCACCGGTAGCTATTTGCCGGAAAAAGTCCTGACCAACGCCGACCTGGAAAAAATGGTCGAGACCTCGGACGAGTGGATCCAGACGCGCACCGGTATCCGTGAAAGGCACATCGCTGCCGAAGGCGAAACCACCAGCGATCTCGGCTACCAGGCCGCGCTGCGTGCGATCGAAGCGGCCGGTATCGACGCGTCGCAGCTCGACATGATCGTGGTCGGCACGACCACCCCTGATCTGATCTTTCCCTCCACCGCGTGCCTGATCCAGGCCAAGCTCGGTGTGAGCGGCTGCCCCGCTTTCGACGTCAACGCGGCCTGTTCGGGCTTCGTGTTCGCGCTCAGCGTGGCTGACAAATTCATCCGCTCCGGTGATGCCCGCCATGTACTGGTGATCGGCGCGGAAACCCTGACCCGTATCGTTGACTGGGAAGACCGCACCACCTGCGTGCTGTTCGGTGATGGCGCGGGCGCCGTCGTGCTCAAGGCCGACGAAGAAACCGGCATCCTCAGCACCCACCTGCATTCGGATGGCAGCAAGAAAGAGCTGCTGTGGAATCCGGTCGGCGTCTCGGTCGGTTTCGGTGAAGGCAACAATGGTGGCGGCACCATCAACATGAAGGGCAACGACGTGTTCAAGTACGCCGTCAAGGCGCTGGACTCGGTCGTGGACGAAACCCTGGATGCCAATGGCCTGACCAAGTCCGACCTGGACTGGCTGATCCCGCACCAGGCCAACCTGCGCATCATCGAAGCCACCGCCAAGCGGCTGGACATGTCGATGGACCAGGTCGTGGTCACTGTCGACAAGCATGGCAATACCTCGTCCGCCTCGGTGCCGCTGGCGCTGGATGCGGCTGTTCGTTCCGGCAGGGTCGAGCGCGGCCAGCTGTTGCTGCTGGAAGCGTTCGGTGGTGGCTTCACGTGGGGTTCGGCACTGCTGCGCTATTGATAGTGCGAGTTACGACAACGTGAAACCGTCGTTACGGCCCCTCTGGGGCCGTAATGCGTTAAAGGAGACTGTCATGGTTGAGCCCATCGTCATCGAAGGGCAGCGCGCCTGGCTGAAGCAGTACGGCGAAGGAAGCCGAGCAGTGGCCCTTGGCCTGCTCAATTTTGTTGCCCGCCGGTTCCATCTCGACGCCCTGCGCCCGCCGCCGCACCGCGGTGGCGACGCCGCGCGCGAAACCGAGGCCCGCCGGCTGGCGGAACTGCAGGCGCAGGGCGTGAACGTGCCCGCGGTGATCGGCAGTGGCCATGCCGCGCTGGTGATCGGCGACAACGGCAGCTCGTTCAATACCTGCCTGCGCGAAGCCGATGACGCCGGCCGCGATCGCCTCGTGGCTGCAGCGATGCAGGCCATTGCCGAAGCGCACGCGCGTGGCGCCTATTTTGGCCAGCCGCTGCCGCGCAACCTCACCTGGGATGGCCAGAACGTCGGTTTCATCGACTTCGAAGAAGATCCGCTGGAAGTCATGGACCTGGCCGAGGCACAGGCGCGTGACTGGCTGATGTTCGGATACGGCGTGGCCAAGTACTACGCCGACCGCCCCGAAAGCCTGCAGGCGATGATGGCCGAGGCGATGAACGGGGTGCAGGCACCGGTGCGGGCGCACGTACACGCCGTCAGTGGCCGCCTGCAGCGCTTGGCGCGGGTGTGCATGAAGCTGGGGCGCTCGGCGCGTGCGCTGGCCCACTCCATCTTCATCACCCACGGCGCCACCACGCTGGGCCTGCTGATGGTGGTCGGCCTGTGCATGGACTGGTTTGCCGACGGCGAGCTGGACATCCTGCTGCTGCTCTGCTGACAGCGGGGCAGCTCGCAGCATCGGGTAGTGCCGGCCGCTGGCCGGCATCATCCGGTGGCGATCCGGCAGGCCGCCTCCATACGCCGTGCATACGCGCACGTACAGACGACACGGCATGTTCCCCCTTATCATGGCCCGCTTCGATTGCAACAAGCGGATGACCGCGTGACCCTATCCACCCTCGCTTTTGTCTTCCCCGGTCAGGGCTCGCAGTCTGTGGGCATGCTGGCCGAGCTGGCCGAACTGCACCCGCAGGTGCGTGAGGCCTTCACCGAGGCATCCGATGGTGCCGGCGTCGACCTGTGGGCGTTGTCCCAGGGTGGCCCGGAGGAAATGCTCAACCGTACCGAATACACCCAGCCGGCCCTGCTCGCCGCCAGCATCGGCGCGTGGCGCGCCTGGAACGCCGTTGGCGGTCCGCGTCCGTCGGTTCTGGCTGGCCACAGCCTGGGCGAGTACACCGCCCTGGTCGCTGCTGGCGCCCTCAGCCTGCACGACGGTGCGCACCTGGTGCGCCTGCGCGGCCAGCTGATGCAGGAAGCCGCTCCGGCCGGTGTCGGCGCGATGGCCGCCGTGCTCGGCGCCGAAGACCAGCTGGTGCTGGACGTCTGCGCGGAAGCCGCCGGCAGCCAGGTGGTCGTGCCGGCCAACTTCAACTCGCCGGGCCAGATCGTGATCGGCGGCGACGCTGCCGCGGTCGATCGTGCGCTGGCGCTGCTGGCCGAGAAGGGCGTGCGCAAGGCGGTCAAGCTGGCCGTCAGCGTGCCCTCGCACACCCCGCTGATGCGCGAAGCCGCCAACCGTCTGGCCGAAGTGATGGCCGGCCTGTCCTGGCAGCTGCCGCAGCTGCCGGTGGTGCAGAACGTCGACGCCAAGGTGCACGACGGCGTGGACGCGATCCGCACCGCGCTGGTGCAGCAGCTGTACCAGCCCGTGCAGTGGACCGGCTGCGTGCAGGCCCTGGCCGCGCGTGGCGTCACCCAGATCGCCGAGTGCGGTCCGGGCAAGGTGCTGACCGGTCTGGTCAAGCGCATCGACAAGGCCATCGACGGCCGTTCCCTGGCCACCCCGGGCGACTTCGAAACCGCCCGCGAGACGTGGTCGGCCTGATTGCCCCTGTTCCTGCCGACCGTGCCGGTGGCCGCTGCAAGCGGCACGGGTGCGGCGGCCGCCCCAGCCTGAGGAAAACATCATGAGCAAGCCCCTGCAGGGTGAAATCGCACTGGTCACCGGTGCCAGCCGTGGCATTGGTGCCGCCATCGCCGATCTGCTGGCCGCCCAGGGCGCCACCGTCATCGGCACCGCCACCACCGATTCCGGCGCCGCCGCGATCGGCGAGCGTCTGGCTGCCCACGGCGGTCACGGCCGCGCGCTGAACGTCACCGACGCTGCCGCGCTCGACGCCGTGCTTGACGGCATCGCCAAGGAATTCGGCCCGATCTCGATCCTGGTCAACAACGCCGGCATCACCCGCGACAACCTGCTGATGCGCATGAAGGAAGACGATTGGGCGTCGATCATCGACACCAACCTGACCAGCGTGTTCCGCACCAGCAAGGCCGTCATGCGCGGCATGATGAAGGCACGCAAGGGCCGCATCATCAACATCGCCTCGGTGGTGGGCGTGACCGGCAATGCCGGCCAGGCCAACTATGCCGCCGCCAAGGCCGGCATCATCGGTTTCTCCAAGTCGCTGGCCAAGGAAATCGGCTCGCGCGGCGTCACCGTCAACGTGGTCGCACCCGGCTTCATCGACACCGACATGACCAAGGCGCTGCCGGAAGAGGCGCGTACCGCGCTGATCGGCGACATCGCCCTCGAACGCCTGGGTTCGCCGGAGGACATCGCCCATGCGGTGGCCTTCCTGGCCAGCCCGGCTGCCGGCTACATCACCGGCGAAACTCTCCATGTGAACGGCGGCATGTACATGCCGTAAGCAAGGGGCGCAGGGATCGCGCCGCAAGTGATTGATCTGCGAGGATTTTTGCTGCAATGCAAGGTCACGCCGGTTTCCACTACACTATCCCACGGCCATCGCCTTTGATGGCGACCACTTTTTGAACCACTACTCCATCTGGAGCGATATCCCATGAGCACCATCGAAGAACGCGTCAAGAAAATCGTCATCGAACAGCTTGGCGTCAAGGAAGAAGAAGTCACCAACAGCGCATCGTTCGTCGATGACCTGGGCGCTGACTCGCTGGACACCGTCGAGCTGGTGATGGCGCTGGAAGAAGAATTCGAGTGCGAGATCCCGGACGAAGAAGCCGAGAAGATCAGCACCGTGCAGGCTGCGATCACCTACATCACGGCCCACGTCAAGGCCTGATGCAGGACGTCAGTGCGCGCGCGGGCGTTGAGCTCGGCGCGCACGACACCCCATGGGGCCGCTGTTTGCGGCCCCGTGTGTTTGCGTACCACACCGAAGTAAACCGCGTTACCCGCAAAGAACGTTCGGGTCAGGAGAATCAGCAATGAAGCGTCGCGTCGTCGTAACCGGCCTGGGTATGGTCTCGCCGTTGGGCAATGATCTGGCCAGCAGCTGGGAAGGCATCACCCACGGTCGTTCGGGCATCGGTCCGCTGACCAACGTTTCTGATGCCTACCTGGAACGGTTCACCACCAAGATCGCAGGTGAGGTCAAAGGCTTTGACATCACCGCCGACAACGAACTGTTCGGCAAGTACCGGGTCAGCGGCAAGGATGCCAAGAAGATGGACCCGTTCATCCATTACGGCCTCGGTGCCGCCTTCATGGCCCTGCATGATTCGGGCCTGGAGATCACCGATGCCAACGCCGACCGCATTGGCGCCATCGTTGGCGCCGGCATCGGCGGCCTGCTCGGTATCGAAGAGCAGACCATCGAGTTCCACGAAGGGAAGAAGATCTCTCCCTTCTACGTGCCCAAGACCATCATCAACATGCTGCCGGGCCAGCTGAGCATCATCAGCGGCCTGAAGGGCCCGTCGTTCTCGGCGGTCTCGGCGTGCGCCACCTCCAACCATTCCATCGGCACCGCCATGCGCATGATCCAGTACGGCGATGCGGACGTGATGGTGGCCGGCGGTGCCGAACGCGGTTCCTCGCCGACGGCGCTGGGCGGCTTCTGCGCGATGAAGGCGATGAGCACCCGCAACGACGCCCCGGAACAGGCCTCGCGCCCGTGGGACAAGGACCGTGACGGCTTCGTGCTGGGCGACGGCGCCGGCATCCTGATCCTGGAAGAGTACGAGCACGCCAAGGCCCGCGGCGCGAAGATCTACTGCGAGCTGGCCGGTTTCGGCGCCAGCTCCGACGCGTACCACATGACCGCGCCGAGCGAGAACGGCGAAGGCGCTGCGCGCTGCATGGCCATGGCCATGAAGGATGCGGGTGTCACCCCGGACCAGGTCGGCTACCTCAACGCACATGGCACCTCGACCCCGCTGGGCGACCTCGGCGAGACCATGGCGATGAAGACCGCCTTCGGCGACCACGCCTACAAGATGATGGTCAGCTCCACCAAGTCGATGACCGGCCACCTGCTCGGTGCTGCCGGCGGCGTGGAAGCGATCTTCTCGGTGCTGGCAATGCGCGACAACGTGATTCCGCCGACCATCAACCTGCAGCAGCCGGGCGAAGGCTGCGATCTGGACTACGTGCCCAACGAAGCACGCCAGGCCAAGGTCGACGTGGTGATGTCCAATGGCTTCGGCTTCGGCGGCACCAACGGCACGCTGATCTTCAAGCGCGTCTGATCGCACCGGCAGCGTCGAGCCAGGCTCGACTCCGCCAACCACGAGGCCGCCGCAAGGCGGCTTCCGTGTATCCGTCTCCCGAACTGGCTGCCATGACCCACGCCCCGCTGATTCATCCGCTGCCACACCCGATCGACCTGCTGGCCCTGCAGCAGCGCGACCCGGCGCGGTTTCCGCTGCTGATGGAGTCCACCGCCTCGGGTACCGCGCAGGGCCGCTGGAGCCTGCTGCTGGCCGCGCAGGGCGATACCCTGCAGCTGGACGCCGATGGCCAGGTGCGCGACCAGCACGGTGCGCTGCAGCCCGGCAGTTTCCTGCAGGCGCTGGATCGCGCATGGCACGCGCAGCGGCTGCCGCATGACGGCGGCCACGCGCTGCCGTTCCGGGGTGGCTGGGCGCTGATGCTGGACTACGAAGTGGCCAGCCAGGTCGAACCGGTGCTGCCGGCGCGCGCGCGCGATGACGGTCACCCGACCGCGCTCGCCCTGCGCTGCCCGGCCGCCGTGCTGCATGACCACCAGGCCGACACCAGCTTCCTCATTGCCGAGGCGGGCGAGCAGGCGCTGCTGGACACGCTGGTCGCCTTGGTGGCCGGCGAACTGCCGCAGGCCGGGCAGGGCTGGCAACCGCCGCAATCGGTCAGCGAAGACGAGCCGCAGCGCTTCACCGATGGCGTGCGCCGGGTGATCGAGTACCTGCGCGCCGGTGATGTGTTCCAGGTGAACCTGTCGCGGCGCTGGAGCGCGCAGTTCGCCACGGCGGTCAGTCCGCAGGCGCTGTACGCGCAGCTGCGACGCGCCAATCCGGCGCCGTTTGCCGGCCTGTTCAGTGCGCACGGCCGGCATGTGGTCAGCTCGTCGCCGGAACGGCTGGTCTCGGTGCATGGCGGCCACGCGCAGACCCGCCCGATCGCCGGCACCCGCCCGCGCTTCGAGGGCGACGACGATGCCGCACGCATCCAGGAGCTGGTCGGCCATCCCAAGGAGCGCGCCGAGCACGTGATGCTGATCGACCTGGAGCGCAACGACCTCGGCCGCATCTGCCTGCCCGGCACGGTCGTCGTGGACGAGCTGATGACCGTGGAAAGCTATGCGCACGTGCACCACATCGTCAGCAACGTCAGTGGCCACCTGCGCGCGGACGTGACCCCGGGCGAAGTGATCGCCGCCACCTTCCCCGGCGGCACCATCACCGGCTGCCCGAAGGTGCGCTGCATGCAGATCATCAGCGAGCTGGAGCAGGTGCCGCGCGGCGCGTACACCGGTGCGTTCGGCTGGCTGAACCGCGATGGCGACCTGGACCTGAACATCCTGATCCGTACCGCCGAAGTGGATGGCAACGAGGTCAGCTTCCGTACCGGTGCCGGCATCGTGGTCGACTCGGACCCGGACAAGGAGCTGGACGAAACCCGGGCCAAGGCGCGTGGCCTGCTGCGGGCGCTGGGGCAGCAGGGTTGATCGATTGCCGCCGCCGGGTAGGGCCCGGCGCTGCCGGTCCTGGTGGGCACGGATGCTTCCATGGTCGTTCATCCACGCATGGCGTGGATCTACTGGGCATGGTCGGCCCCGGCAGTAGATCCACGCCGTGCGTGGATGCTCGCCCGGTGGCGCCCGGTCATGACCCCACACCAGCGGCACGGTATCCTGCACGACGGAATCGAGTTCAGAGGTAGTCCATGGCGGGAGCCAAGCGCGGGTGTCTGTGGGTGGTAACGCTGCTGCTGGTGCTGGCCGCCATCGTGGCCGGCGCGGGCGCGTGGTTCTTCTACAAGCAGACCCAGTTTGCCGACGTGCCGCTGACCCCCAGTGCGGACAGCGTGGTCATCGCCAGCGGCGATGGCATGAACAGCGTGCTGCGCAAGCTGCGCGAGGCCGGCGTGGACGAGGGCCAGGACACCCAGTGGCAGCTGCTGGCGCGCCAGCTGGACGCCGCCGGCAAGCTGAAGGTGGGCGAATACGCACTGAGCAAGGACCTGACCCCGCGCGAACTGCTGCTGCGCATGCGCGCCGGCAAGGTGCTGCAGCACCGCGTCACCATCATCGAAGGCTGGAACATCCGCCAGCTGCGCGCCGCGCTCAAGCGTGCCGATCCGCTGCTGCACACCACCGACACCCTCGATGACGCAGCGCTGATGGACCGCCTCGGTTTCGCCGGCCAGCACCCCGAAGGCCGCTTCCTGCCGGAGACCTACGTCTACCAGCGCGGCGACAGCGACCTGGACGTGCTCAAGCGTGCCCACGGCGCGATGGAGAAGGCGCTGGACGAAGCCTGGGAAAGCCGCGCGCCGGATCTGCCGATCAATACGCCCTACGAGCTGCTGACGATGGCGTCGATCATCGAAAAGGAAACCGCGCTGGCCAGCGAGCGACCGCAGATTGCCGGCGTGTTCACGCGCCGCCTGAAGATCGGCATGCGCCTGCAGACCGACCCGACCGTGATCTACGGCATCGGTGCGGCGTATGACGGCAACATCCGCCGCCGCGACCTCACCACCGATACGCCCTACAACACCTACACCCGGTCTGGCCTGACCCCGACCCCGATCGCCATGCCCAGCCGCGACGCGCTGATGGCCGCTGCGCAACCGGCGCCGGGCGATGCGCTGTACTTCGTCGCCGTGGGCGATGGCAGTGGCGCACACGTGTTCTCGCCCAGCCTGGACAAACACAACGCCGCCGTAGCCCGCTACCTGCAGCAGCTGCGCCAGCAACGCACCAAGGAGACCCCGGCGCAATGAGTTCCGCGCTGCTTCGCCATCCCCGTTTCGTCAGCCTGGAAGGCGGCGAGGGCGCGGGCAAGACCACGGCCATCAACGCCATCCGTGAGTGCCTGCGCCGCCACGGCCATGAGGTCGTGCTGACCCGCGAACCCGGTGGCACGCCGCTGGCAGAGCGCATCCGCGGGCTGGTGCTGAAGCCCGATGCCGAGATCGCTGCTGAGCCGCTCAGTGCCGAGGCCGAACTGCTGCTGGTGTTCGCCGCCCGCGCGCAGCATGTGCGCCAGGTGATCCAGCCGGCGCTGCAGCGCGGCGCCTACGTGCTCAGCGATCGCTTCACCGATTCCAGCTACGCCTACCAGGGCGGTGGCCGCGGCCTGGACCCGCAGTGGATTGCCGACCTGGAGCGCCGCGCCGTTGGCCTGCTGCCCGGTTTGACCCTGCTGCTGGACGTGGACGTGGCCGTTGGCCGCGCGCGTGCCAACGGCCGCGATCTGTGGCCGGACCGCATCGAAAGCGAGCAGGACGATTTCTTCCAGCGCGTGCGCGAGGTGTTCCGCGGCCGCGCACAGCAGGACCCGCAGCGCTTCGCGCTGGTCGATGCCGGCCAGGTGCAGGAACGCGTGGCTGCTGATGTGGTTGCGCGTGTCGAGCGCTGGCTGCAGCAAGGGGACGGCGCATGAGTACGTTCTCGCCTTGGCAGCAGCGCGCGTTCGACCAGACCGTGGCCGCGTTGGATGCGGATCGGCTGGGCCACGGCCTGCTGATCTGCGGCCCGGCCGGGCTGGGCAAGCGTGAAGTGGCGCTCGCGCTGGCCGACCATGTGCTGGCACGCGGCGATGCTGCGCACGCCACCCGCACCCGGCAGCTGATTGCCGCCGGCACGCATCCCGACCTGCAGCTGATCGGCTTCATTCCGAACAAGAGCGGCGACAAGCTGCGCACCGAGATCGTGATCGAGCAGGTGCGCGAGATCACCAACAAGCTGGCGCTGACCCCGCAGTACGGCGTGGCGCAGGTGGTGATCGTCGACCCGGCCGATGCCATCAACCGTTCGGCCGCCAATGCGCTGCTGAAGACCCTGGAAGAACCGCAGCCCGGGCGCTACCTGTGGCTGATCAGCAGTGACCCGGCGCGCCTGCCGCAGACCGTGCGCAGCCGTTGCCAGCGCCTGGAATTCAAGCTGCCGCCGCGCGAGGAAGCATTGGCCTGGCTGCAGCAGCAGGGGCACAACGAGGCAGCCGCGCGCGAGGCACTGGATGCAGCACGTGGCCATCCCGGGCAGGCTGATAACTGGCTGCGCGAAGATGGCCTGAGCCTGCGTCGCGACGTCGGCCGCGAGCTGGAACAGCTGGCCGCCGGCAAGACCGGCGCGGTGGAACTGGCGCAGAAGTGGTGCGCCGATGACAACGCGGCGCTGCGCCTGCGCTTCGCCGCCGACCTGGCGCTGGCCCAGGCCAGCACCGATGCCTTGACCACGCCGGAGCGATTGCACAAGCTTGCAGCTTGGTTCGATGCGGCCAACCGCACCCGCGACCTGCTGCGCACCACCGTGCGCGCAGACCTTGCGGTGGTCGAGTTGCTGCTGGCCTGGAACAAGGTGAACGAGCGGCCTGCCGCAAGGGGAAATCGATGAGTGCCAGCAACGCCCGCCAGGGCATCCTGTCCCTGGCCGTGAAGGACAAGGCCGCGCTGTACAGCGCGTACATGCCGTTCGTGAAGAATGGCGGCATCTTCGTGCCCACGCCCAAGCGTTACTTCCTGGGCGATGAAGTATTCCTGCTGCTGACCCTGCCTGATTCCAGCGAGCGCCTGCCGGTGGCCGGCAAGGTGATCTGGGTGACCCCGGCCGGCGCGCAGGGCAACCGCACGGCCGGCATCGGCGTGCAGCTGGCGGACGGCCAGGAAGGCGAGACGGTGCGGCACAAGATCGAGACGATCCTGGCCGGCCTGACCGGTTCGGACAAGCCGACGCATACGATGTGATGTGGGCGGATTGCCCTCCCCAGTAGAGCCAGGCCATGCCTGGCTGATTCGGGGAAATGGGCTGGGAAACACGATGTGAAAAGGTGTTGACGCCCTGAAAAACCGCCCTATAATGAGCGGCTCAGCAACACACCGGGCGGTTAGCTCAGCGGTAGAGCATTGCCTTCACACGGCAAGGGTCACAGGTTCGATCCCTGTACCGCCCACCATGTTGCAGAACGAAAAAAGCCTCCAGCAATGGGGGCTTTTTTGTTGCCCGTGATTCAACCGGGCTCCTTTCCCCCGGCTGTGATCGCATCGCCGAGGCCTATCTGCGCGGCATGCGCGATCTGGCGTGCGGCCAGTAGCAGACCATTTCGATGGAAGTCGCCAATCTGCTCGTCGCCACGTCCGTCCACGCGCGTGTGCTCTGCCGCGTGCAGAAGATCGAGCACGGCGGTCAGCGCGGACAGTGAACGTCCAAGGGCGGCGAGAGTGTGCGCGTTGAGTCTCTGCGTGGTGCACGGCTGGCCGTCTTCGCCATCTCCCTTGCGTATCGCATCAAGGAAGGTGAAGAACATCGGCCGCGATGGGGGGATCTGCTGCTCCTTCAGTGCGCACTCGATCTCGCGCGCGAGGTCTTCGGGAACGTCGGTGGCGATGTCGCCGATCAAGGCATGCAGGCGCGGATGGAGGACGGTTTTGTTGGTCATGGCGGAACCCTCACTGGCGTAGGGCCACCTTCCAAAGGGAAGGTGGCGGACGGTGCGGGTTGGCGTGCCGGGGCAAACACAACGGAGCGAGAAATCACCCGGCGGATCGAGTGATCCCCACGCACCGCCCGCCATTGAGGGCCGTCGGTGCATTCTTGTGGTTACGCACTGCTGCGCAACCAATCCGTCAGGTTTGCTTTTTCGAGACGCCAATCCCGGCCAAGGCAATCTGCCTCGGCGTGGCGATCATCAAGTCGAACAATCACGTCGGTCTGTAAGGAAAGTTCTCAACTGCCCCTAAGCAGGCCAAGCGTTTTCTGTTCTGTGTCGTCGAGCACCAGCCCGCTGTGCAGCCCATCACTGATGGCGTAAATCGCCGCCCCTGCCGGGCGTGCACATGACGACCCCGCAGGAACGCCACCACGGCGATCGCGTCACCTCGCGCGGTGCTTGCGGGAACATGTCACGGATGGAGGCAGAGGGTTCCATCCATGCGCTGTTCCGGCGCCCTTGGCGGGCGTAATCTCGGGCCATTGTTGTGCCCCTCCATCCTTGGAATGCCACCATGCCGCTCGCCCGCATCGATCTTCGCAAAGGTAAATCCGTCGAGTATCGCCAGCGTGTCGGCGAAGCCATCTACCAGGCCATGCGCGCAGTCGGCGTGCCGGAAAACGATCGCTTCCAGATCTTCCAGGAGCACGACGCCGGCACGCTCGTGTTCGACCCGGGTTACCTGGGCATCGCCCGCAGCGATGACTTCATCTGCGTCCAGATCACCTGGAACGAAGGGCGCACGCTGGAGCAGAAGAAGGCGCTGTATCTGGGCATTGCCAATGGCCTGCATGCGGCAGTGGGTATCCGCCGCGAGGATGTGTTCATCAATCTGGTGGAAGTGAAGAAGGAGAACTGGTCGTTCGGTAACGGCCAGGCGCAGTACGTGAGTTGATGCGCGAAGCGCATCCACGCATGGCGTGGATCTACTGGATCCGTCGCGAAGACGTGTTCATCGATGTTGTCGGTGCCAGAGCCCTGCGTCACAGTGTCGCAGCAGGTAAACCCTGAGCGTGGTCCAGGGTTGGCCCTGGGCCCGTAGAATGGCCGCGTGCGCCGCTCTGCTCTCCACCGCCGGTTCCAGACCCTGGCATGGCTTGCCATGCTGCTGGTGCTGCTTGCCCCGCTGGTGAGCCGCTGGCTGGCACATGCGCACGTTGCTGTTGCTGCACCGGTGGCGGTCATGGACCACGCCCTGCACGCGCAGCACGCGATGGAAGGGCACCACGACCACCACGCGATGGCAATGCAGCATGGCGAAGCGGCACCGAAGCCGCCGGCCGATCCACACGCCGACCACGAGATGGGCGTGGACTGCGACTACTGCCTGATTGCCGCACGACTGATCACCCTGTTGGTGGCGGCGCTGCTGTTGATGATGCCGCTGGCACCGGTGTGCCGTGCGTTGCGTGGTGCGGTGCAGAGGTTGCCGCAGCGGATCAGCGGCACGTTGGGCGCGCGTGGGCCACCGGTACTGCTGGCTGCTTGAGCCCTGCGCGTGCGCCCTTGGATTGATTCTCCCGAGCTGCCAGGCATGGCCTGGCACTACGGCGTGCGCGTTTCCCGAACTCCTTGAGCTTCCCTGCTACTGCGGGGTGGCCTTGCATGCCGTGAAACAATGAAAACAAACCCAAACTCCGCGCGCCTGCGCCGGGCGGCGCTGTCTGTCGCTTGTGCGCTGCTGCTGCACTCCGCTTCTGCCCTTGCTGCCGACGCGGCCCCACCGACCACCCTGGATACCGTCCGCGTGGTGGATGCCCGCAGCGGTGTGCTGTCCTCCACCGCCAGCACCGGCTCGGCCCTCGGCCTGAGCGTGCTGCAGACCCCGGCCAGCCTGACCGTGATTTCGCGCGAGCAGTTGGAGCAGCGCGGTGATTCCAATCTCAACGACGCGATCACCCGCGCCGGCGCGATCAGTGCACTTCCCCATCCGGGCAACGGCCTGAGTGCGCTGTCCAGCCGGGGCTTTACCGATGGCGCCTCGGTGATGCGCCTGTACGACGGCCTGCGCCAGTACGGCGGTGTGGGCATCACCTTTCCGTTCGATACCTGGTCGATCGAGCGCATCGAGGTGCTGCGTGGGCCGGCCTCGGTCATCCATGGTGACGGCGCCATCGGCGGCGTGGTCAACATCGTGCCGAAGAAGCCTTCGCGCGGTGCCATCGAGAACGAGGTAAGCGTCACCCTGGGCAGCGAAGACACCGCGCGACTCGGATTCGGCAGTGGTGGTGCGCTCACGCCGGCGCTGGCCTACCGCGTGGATGTCAGCGGCAACTACAGCAGTGGGTGGGTCGACCGCGGCCACAACGGCGATGCTACGTTTTCCGGTGCGTTGCTGTGGCAGCCACGGGCGGATCTGCAGTTCACGCTGACCCATGCGCAGGGCTACCAGAAGCCGATGCGCTACTTCGGTACGCCGTTGATCGATGGCAGGCAGCTGGATGCACTGCGCCACGAGAACTACAACGTGGCCGACAGCGTGATTCGTTTCCGTGACCGCTGGACCCAGCTCGATGTGCTGTGGACGCCGAACGAGAACGTGGAGTGGCGCACGCGCGTCTACCAGATCGACAGCCAGCGCGATTGGCGCAACGCCGAGGCCTATGTCTACAACGAGCGCACCGGCCTGATCGACCGCTCCGGCAACACCCAGATCACCCACAAGCAGGACCAGACCGGGTTGACCTCCACGCTGCGCCTGCTGGGAAATGCGGGTGGTCTGCCCAACAGTTTCGCCGTCGGCTTCGATGCCAACCGTGCGCATTTCAAGCACACCAACAACACCTACGCGGGCAGCTCGGGGCCGGTCGATCCCTTCAACCCGGTGCCCGGCGGGTTCGTCAGCGATGCATCCAACCTGCCGCGATACCGCAACAGCGCCGAGCAGGTCGCGTTGTTCCTGGAAGACCGGCTGGAACTGAGCGAGCGTTGGTCGGTGCTTGCTGGCGTGCGTCACGATCGCGCCACGATCGACCGCAACGACCTGGTCAGCGGCCAGCGGGCGTTCTCGAAGACCTACAACAGCACCGGCTGGCGCGCGGGCACGGTGTTCGCGATACAACCGTCCATGACCCTCTATGCGCAGTACTCGCAGGCGGCAGACCCGGTCAGCGGTCTGTTGATGATCAGTCCGGCCAATGGCGTGTTCGATCTGGCCAAGGGCAAGCAGATCGAGGTCGGCATGAAGCAGGCCTTCGATGGGGGCGAGTGGACGCTGGCGGCCTATCGCATCCGCAAGACCGGGTTGCTCAGCCGTGACCCGCTGCAACCGGACCGTCGCGTGCAGGTGGGTGCACAGGCCTCGAAGGGAATCGAAGCCTCGTTGAACTGGGCCTTCGCGCCGCAGTGGTCGCTGGATGCCAACGCGACCGTGCTCAAGGCCGAGTTCGAGGACTTCCTGGAAGCCACCGGCACGCCGGCGGTGATTGTCTCGCGTGATGGCAACGTGCCGCCGAACGTGGCCGAACGCCTGGCCAACGTCTGGTTGAGCTGGCAGTTCCTGCCCGACTGGAGCGTGGCCAGTGGCGTGCGCTACGTGGGCAAGCGCTATGCCGACAACGCCAACACGCTGCAGCTGCCGGGCTACACCACCACCGATCTGGCCCTGACCTGGCAGGCAGCGCCCCGTACACGGGTGACCGCGCGCGTGTTCAACGTGTTCGACAAGGCGTACTACGCCACGGCCTACTACACCAGTACGCAGTGGCTGCTGGGCGCCGACCGGCGCGTCGAATTCACCCTCGACCATCGCTTCTGAGGACGGCTGCCATGTCGCTGCGATCCACTGCCAAGCGCTGGACCTACCTGGTGCACCGTTGGCTGGGCATCGGTGGGTGCCTGCTGATGTTGCTGTGGTTCGTCAGCGGCATGGTGATGCTGTTCATCGGTTACCCGAAGCTGACGCCGGGAGAGCGCTTGGCCGCGTTGCCCACACTGGCCGATGCGCGCGGCTGGCAGGCACTTTCCGCACTTCCCGAAGCGGTGCGACAGGAGCCTGAGCGGGTTGTGTTGACGACGCTGCGTGGCGAGCCCGCCTATGTGGTGCGCTCTGGGACGCACATGGGCGCGTGGTCGGCGCTTACCGGGCAGGCATTGCCGCCTGTATCGGCGCAGCTGGCCGAAGTCTCCGCCGCGCAGTTCGCCGGTGGGCCGGCTTTCGTTGGTGCCACACCGCTGGACGAGGATCGCTGGACGCATTCGCGCGGCCTTGATCCGCATCGGCCGCTGTACCGCGTCGGCGTGGCTGGCGCACAGTCTGGTGATGTCTACGTGTCCTCGCGCACCGGCGAAGTGGTGCTGGATGCACCGCGTCTGCAGCAGCGATGGAACTATGTGGGCGCGTGGCTGCACTGGCTGTACTTCCTGCGCATGCAGTCGGTGGACCCGGTGTGGACCTGGACGGTGATTGCGCTCTCAGCGCTGTGTACGGTGGCCGCGATCAGCGGGGTCGTGGTCGGCATCTGGCGCTGGCGGTTTCGCGGGCAGTACCGCTCAGGGTCGAAGACGCCGTACCAGGAACCGTGGATGCGCTGGCATCATCTGATCGGATTGATGGCGAGCGCATTCGTTTTCACCTGGATCTTCAGTGGATTGATGTCGATGAACCCCTTGGGGGTGTTCAGCAGCTCACGCGCCTCGCTCGACGTTGCGCGCTATCAGGGTGAGTTGCCGGTGGATGCAGGAGTCATCGCGCAACCAAGTGCGGTACTGGCCGCAGTGCACACGCCGCAGTTCCTGCCGGTCGAGATCCAGTGGCGACGCATCGGTGGTGAACTGTTCGCGGTGGCGCTGGACGGCAACGCCGATTCGCGCGTGGTCACAGAACGTGGCGGCGCACTGCGGGTGTCCACTGCATTCGGTGCAGACTGGCTGCAGGGCAGGGTAGCGGCGATGTCCGACGCGCGCCTGCGTGGGTTCACCCTCCTGCAGGCGCCCGATGCCTACTTCTACCCGCGCGCTGCGGAGGCGATGAATGGCGCCGCGGTACGTCGCTTTCCGGTGGCGGCGGCCGACTTCGATGATGCTGAGGCTACCCGCGTCTATGTTGACCTGGCTACCGGCGATCCGCTGTTGACGATGGGCAGGCGCGAGCGGGTTGGGCGCTGGCTGTTTTCCTTCCTGCACAGCTGGGATCTGCCCGCGCTGCTGCGGCAGCCGAACAGCCGCCTGGTCGTGCTGCTGTTGCTCAGCGTGGCAGGTATCGCGCTGTGCGCGACGGCGACCGTCATCGGCTATCGGCGCTTGCGGATGACACTCCGGCGCAAGCGTCATCGGCATGCTCCGTTCTCTGAGCGCAGTCGCAGGGATCTGCCTCGCCTCTGATGGCGTACGCCTGCGCCGTCCATGGCATGACAAGGACGTCAGCCGCGCTCGGGTGCATGAAGGTGTGCAGTTGCCGATCGGGCCGGACCGCTGGAGAGCCCGCCTTGGCGCTGTACACATCCCGACTGCAGCAGCCATGAACCGCGATGGCCACGCTCTACCGCCGCCCGGCCGGACGCGGCATCATGGCGAGGCACCCGGCACGGAACCCCGCATGTCCTCCACCGTTCACCACAAGCTGCGCATTGGCGTCGATCAGTTCACCGCCCAGAAGGTGGTCGACCAGCAGTTCCACGAGTGCGACTTTTCCGGCGCGGACCTCACCGCCACCGAGTTCGTGAACTGCGGTTTCTACGACGCTGAAACGCGCACCGGGTGCCGTTTCAGTGGTGCCACGTTGAAGGAAGCCAGCTTCCGCCAGTGCGACATCAGCATGTGCAACTTCAACTTCATCAAGGCGCTGGGGCTGGAAATCAGCGAGTGCCGCGCGCAGGGCGCCGATTTCAGCAACGCCAGTTTCATGAACCAGATCACCACGCGCAGCTGGTTCTGCAGCGCCTTCATCAAGAAAACCAACCTGCGCTATGCCAACTTCTCGCGGGTGACGCTGGAGAAGTGCGAGCTGTGGGAAAACCGCTGGGACGGGGCCAATGTCAGCGGCGCCAGTTTCGCTGGGTCGGATCTGTCCGGTGGCCAGTTCGAGGGCATCGACTGGAACACGGCCAACTTCACCGATTGCGACCTGACCAACTCCGAACTGGGCGAGCTGGACGTGCGCAGCACCAACCTGCGTGGCGCCACGCTGGATGTGCAGCAGATCGCGCTGCTGATGCAGCGGATCGGCATCACCGTGGTGCCTTGAGCGTGCGTCGCGGTGCTATGCCGGTGTGGCCGGCGCGTAGGCCACCCAGCCCTTGAAGCTGAAGCCGGCGTAGAACAGCTCCACGTTCTCGAAGCCGGCCTCCTGCAGCAGCGCCACTTCCTGCTCGGGCGACAGCAGCGGCAGGCGCTCGCTGATGGCGGCGACCGCGCGCTGCGCATCGGCACGTGGAATACCGGAGGCCTCCCCGAATGCGGCGTAGCGTTGCAGCCAGCGATGCTTGCCGTCTGCGTCCTGCGGCACGCTGTGGTGGGCGACCACCAGCGGCGCACGCGGTCGCAGCCGTTGCCGCAGTTCGCGCAGGGTATGCAGGCGCTGCTCAACGGTGAGGAAGTGCAGGGTGAGCAGGCAGGTGGCGCCGTCGAAGACGGTGTGCGGGGCATCGTCGATGTAGCCTTCCAGCAGCGTCACCTGCGCCATCATTGGCCCCAGGGTCTGTTCGGCCAGCGCGAGCATGGGTGCGGCCGGGTCGATACCGAGCATCCGCCAGTGCGGGTGCGCTTCGGCGAAGGCCTTGAGCTCCAGGCCGCCACCTGCGCCGAGCACCAGCACCTGGCCATCGTCGGGCACATGTTCGGCCAGCAGCAGGTGGGTCATCTGCTGCAGTCCGAGGAAACCCGGTACCTGCCGCAGCGGGCCGTCGGCGTAGCGGGCGACGGCGTGGGGATCGGAGAAGGACATCGGAAGCATCCCTGCAGCAATGGCGAACGTCCACTCTACCGTGCTGCGCAAGTGTCGATTGCACGATGGGCCGCCTTTGCTTAAGGTCGGCGCCTGCCCGTATCCCAGAGAGCGCGAATGGACCCTCGCACAGCCCCGATGCCATCGGCGGAAGCCTTCGAACTGGCGCTGACATTGCTTGGACGCGAGGACGTGGATGAGGAGCACGCCGAGCAGGCACTGCTCGCGCTCGGCAGCGAACACGGGAAGATGCGCCGCCTGTTGGTGTGGCTGCCTGAAGCATTCGCCATGGCCTTGATCGGGCACATGGAACTGGGCGTGCTGCTGCCGCGTACATTCACCGCCTCTGACGCGCAGGGTGAGCTGCATGAACTGCCGCTCGAGCGTGAACCGGTATTTGCCGCGGGTCTTCAGCGCGCCCTGGCCATGTACCACGAAGGCCCGCGCGCTGCGTTCAAGGCGATCTGCCAGCGGAGTTCGCTGATCAATGCGATCGACAATGCCTTGAACGCCGGCGCCGATCTGCAGGGCGCGACGCTTTCAGGTCCGGAGCTGCTGGACATTCCCGCAGAGACCTACCTCGCCGATTGAGTCCGAGGTATTCAACAGCCGGTCAATCGCCAGTGATCCCTCTCGCGTCTGCAGCGCCTTCCCCAGTACCTGCCAGATCTTCGGGTCCTGGCACTGCGACACATTGAAGCGCACGTAGTCGGCAGCCCGCTGCGACTGGCTGAAGGCATTGCCGGGCGCCACCACCACGCCTTCGCGCAGGCACAGCCGTGCTACCGCCGATGCATCGCGACCATCGGGCAGCTGGCACCACAGGAACAACCCTGCTTCCGGCTGCAGCCATGGCGTGATGCCCAGCTTCTGCACCTGCCGCAGCGTGTGCTTGCGCGCATCGGCCAGGCGCGTGCGCACCGCCTGCATGTGCCGTCGGTAGCCGCTGTCGGTCAGTGCGATCTGCATGAGGTGCGCGGCCAGGTGCCCACCGCCGAAGCTGGTGGCCAGCTTCAGATCGGTCAGTGCCTCGATCCAGTCAGGGCGTGCGGCGATGTAGCCGCAGCGCGATGCAGCTGAGATGGCTTTGGAGAAGCTGCCGACATGGATCACCCGCGACAATCCATCCAGCGCCGCCAGCCGCGGCGCGGGGCGCAGCTCGAAGTCGGCGAAGATGTCATCCTCGATGATGATCAGTTCGCTGCGTTCGGCCAGGCCAAGCAGGCGATGTGCCGTGGTCGCCGACAGCACCGCGCCGGTCGGGTTGTGCAGACCGGCGTTGGTGATGTACAGGCGCGGCGCGTGTTCCTGCAATGCGCTGGCGAACACCTCCAGATCCGGCCCGGTGTGCGTGTAGGGCACGCCGATGGCCTGGACCTGATGCGCCTTCAACATCGCGTGGTAATTGAAATAGCTCGGGTCGTCGACCAGCACGCAGTCGCCGGGCTTCAGCAGGAAGCGGCAGATCAGGTCGACCGCATGCGTCCCCGATTCGGCCAGCAGCAGCTGCTCCATCGACGCTTCGATGCCCAGCGTGGCCGCGCGTCGCTGCAGCGTCTGCCGCAGTGCCGGCAGGCCGAGTGGCCCCGCGTAGTCGACCAGGTGTGCGGCGTCGGCGCGGGCCATGCGGCGCAGGCCACGGCGCAGGCCATCGTGGTACAGCCAGTCACTGGGCATCCAGCCGCAGCCGGGCTTGAGGTGGCCGGGCGGGGTTTCCAGTGATTGCCGCGATACCCACAACGGGTCCACCGCGCGATCAAGGCGCGGTTCCATCTCGGCCAGCGCCAGCGGTGCTGCCGGGCCAGTCACGTAGAAGCCGGAGCCGGCGCGCGCGGCGATCACGCCCTCGGCCGCCAATCGTTCGTAGGCCTCGACCACGGTGGACACGGAAACGCCCATCGTCGTCGCCTGCGCGCGCACCGAGGGCAGGCGGCTGCCCGGGCCATCCAGGCGCGAGCTGATGCGTGAGCGGACGGCGTGGATGACGCTGTCGATGCGGCTGGACGGTCGGGACATGGGCGTGACTGTAAGGGGATTGTGGGCAGTACAGTTACTTGTGACTGTACTGGATTGTAGCTGTGTGTCTCCGGCGCCCGGTGGCTCAATGACGGGCACAGCCGGCTATTGCCCGGTACTTCTGGAGCAGGGTGTGGAACGGTCGGCAAGCGGGTGGATCAATGGCTTCATTGGTGTGGTGATCTTCGCCGGCTCTTTGCCGGCCACTCGCATGGCGGTGATGGAGCTGGACGCCAGCTTCGTTACTGCCGCACGCGCCAGCATCGCAGCGTTGCTGGGGCTGGTGTTGCTGCTGGCATTGCGGCAGCCGCGGCCGGTCAGAAGCGATCTGCCTGGCCTGGCGCTGGTCAGCCTGGGCGTGGTGGTGGGCTTCCCGTTGCTGACCGCGCTCGCCCTGCGCCACGCCTCCTCGGCGCACACCATCGTGTTCCTCGGACTGCTGCCGCTGAGCACGGCGGTATTCGGCGTTCTGCGCGGCGGCGACCGGCCACGCCCGGCGTTCTGGGTGTTCTCGCTGCTGGGCAGCGCCTGTGTCGTCGGCTATGCCGCACGCAACGGCATCGAGGCTTCCCTGCAGGCCGACCTGCTGATGCTGGCGGCGATCGTGGTGTGCGGGCTCGGCTATGCAGAGGGCGGCCGCCTTGCCCGAAATCTTGGCGGTTGGCAGGTGATCAGCTGGGCACTGCTGCTGGCATTGCCGGTCATGCTGCCGCTGATGGTGGCGATGCGCCCGGTCTCGTTCACGGCGGTCGCTGCTTCCGCATGGTGGGCGCTGGGATATGTAGCGGTGTTCAGCATGCTGATCGGGTTCCTGTTCTGGTATCGCGGTCTGGCCCAGGGTGGCATCGCCGCGGTTGGCCAACTGCAGCTGCTGCAGCCGTTCTTCGGCCTGGCGCTGGCGGCGATGCTGCTGCACGAGACCGTCAGCGCCGGCATGCTGCTGGTGACCGTGGCGGCGGTGATCTGCGTGGCCGGTGCCCGTCGCTTCAGCCGCTGAGAGCTCAGCCCCATCGCCGCGCGATACCGTTGGCGTATCGCGAGGGCGTGCAAACAGTATTGGCCGAGGAGGATGGCGCTCGCCGATGCTGGCCGGATGAAACCCAATTCCAGTATCTCGTTCGAAGGCCAGGTGGGCCTGGTGACCGGTGCCGCCGGTGGCCTGGGCATGGCCTACAGCCGCCTGCTGGCGCAACGTGGCGCGCATGTGGTGATGCATGACGTGGGCGCTGCAACGGATGGCACGGGCGCCGATCCGCAGCGCATCGCCACGGCGGTGGCGGCGCTGGGCAGCAAGGGCCTGCCGGTCGAGGCCGCCAGCGGCCCCATCAACGAGCGCAGTGGTTGCCATGCGCTGGTGCAGGACATCCTGCAACGCCACGGTCGCCTGGACTTCATCATCCACAACGCCGGCTGGGTGGCCTATGCCGGTATCGAAGCGGTGGAGGACGATGCGCTGGAGCAGATGTTGTGCCTGGCCGCAAAGACACCGCTGTGGCTGGCGCAGGCGGCATGGCCCGCGATGCGTGCTGCCGGCGGCGGCCGCATCGTGCTGACCACCTCCGATCGCGCGCTGTACCCGCAGTATGCGCAGCGCGGCCTGTGCGGCTACGCGATGGCCAAGCTGGCTGCGCAGGGGCTGGTCAATGTACTGGCCCTGGAAGGCGCCGAGCATGGCATCGTGGTCAACGCGGTTTCGCCGGTGGCCAAGACCCGCATGTGGGGCATCGACGGAGAGCCGGATGAACTGCATCCCGATGCCGTGGCCACCGGGGTGGCCTTCCTGGTTTCGGCGCGCTGCCGGCAGGGTGGCTGGATTCTGCGTGCCAGCAACGGCCAGTTCCATGCACTGCGGCTGCAGGAAGCAGAGCACGCGGACTATCCACGCGACCTGCGCGCCGTGGCCGCCGACAGCATCGAATCGGTGGCCCTGCAGTGGCCGGTCATTGCACGGCCGAGTGTCGACGCGCGCGGCTGAGCGCGTACCCTAGGCGGGTCTCCACCTGCCTGCGATGAAATGATCGATCTGCGCCTGCTCCGCCAGTTCGTGGCGGTGGCCGAAGAACTGCACTTCCATCGCGCCGCTGCACGCCTGCACATGTCGCAGCCGCCGTTGACGGCGGCGATGCGGCGCCTGGAAGACGAAGTGGGCACGGGATTGATCGTGCGCGGCAACCGTACGCTGGGCCTGACCGCAGCGGGGCAGACGCTGCTGGTGGAAGCGCGCGCGACGCTGCAACAGGCCGAACAGGCGTTGCAGCGCACGCGCGAATCGGCGGCAGGGCAGACCGGCAGTCTGCGCGTAGGCTACGTCGGCAGCGCACTCTATGGGCGCCTGCCGGCGCTGATCCGCCAGTTCCGCCACGCGTTTGCGCAGGTGCAGCTGCATCTGCACGAAGCCACCTCGCGGCAGCAGCAACAGTGGCTGCGCGAAGGGCGCATCGACCTCGGCATCCTGATTCCGCCGATCATTTCCGCAGAACTGCATCTACGGGCGTTCGACCATGATCGACTGGCCATTGCCCTGCCGCGCGCGCATCGGCTGGTGGCACAGCAACGGCTGGACGTCGCAGACCTGGTGAACGAGCCCTTCGTTTCATGGCCATCGGCCGAAGGTGTCGGCTTCCATGCACAGGTACTGGGCCTGTGTACCGCTGCCGGCTTCACGCCGCGGGTCGTGCAGGAAGCGCAGGGCATGCACGCCGTGCTGTCGCTGGTGGCTGTGGAAGCGGGCGTGGCAATCGTGCCGGCAAGCATGAGCGGGTTCCGTCCCGAAGAAATCGTCTATCGGCCACTGGACGGCGGCAATGCCGCCTTCGAACTGCAGCTCTGCATGCGCCCGGAATCGCCGACGCCTGTGCTGCAGAATTTCCTGGCGATGGCAGCGCAGCCGGTAGTGTCGTGATTGCCGGCTGAGCATCCGTGCTGCATGCGCGGGTAGGGCGGTTGTCTGCGTCGTGCATGCCTCCGGAATGTGATCCGGCCTGCAATTCTGTCCTTGGAAATCGCGCCTGCCGCAAGCCTGATGCACAGGCGCGGGCAACTCCTACATACCGTCCCGGCGACAACGACCAGCATGTGCCCGTCGGCCATCATCGGCCGGCTGGGATTGGCGTCCCACAATCAACTCTGGCACGTGATCGGCAGGCGCACGGATGGCGCCTTCGGATCACGTGACCCGCTGTCCGTGGTGGGCGATGTGTGGGGATCACCATGATCCGCCGGTCAGTCCCAGAGTTGTCCGGTACGCCAACCCGCATCGCCCGCCGTCTGTGCGTGGTCAGACACGAATGCGTTGATCGCGCTTGCCTCGGGGGTGGCAATGCGCGTCGTGCATGGGGAGCGGCGGCGGGCGGTGCATCTGTCCGGGGTAACCAGGGAACCGCGTGCCTTGGGGCGGGGCATCGGTAGTTGCAGGGATCAGAACCGATCGCTGACGGTGCCGGTGACTACGCGTGGGTAGCCAGCGAAACAATCGCCGCAGGCGCGGCATGGCGCGTAGTAATGCCTGCGGTGAGGTTGGTGATGTTCAAAGCCCAGGTCCAGTTGGTCACCTGCACACTTGCGGGTGGTGGGCCGGGCCTCAGGGGAGGCCGTCTGCAGCGCCGCGGATGCTCATCCAGGCGCCGCCGTCCGGGCCGCTGCCGGCGCGGACACGGAAGCCGTGCAGTCCGGCAATGGCAGCCACGATCGACAGCCCCAGGCCAAATCCTGGAGCTTGCCCGGCACTGCTGCTGCCGCGGAAGAAACGCTGGTAGATCAAGGTGCGGTCCTGCGGCGGGATGCCCGGCCCGTTGTCGATCACATCGATGCGGGGCGCGCCGTGGTCGTCCACCGCGCGCAGCAGGATGCGCCCGTGCGCGGGCGTGAACTGCAGGGCGTTGGACAGCAGGTTGGCCACCGCTTCGAACAGCAGCTCGCGATCGCCGCGCAGCACGCCGATCTGCGGCGCGACCTGCAGCTGCAGCTCCTGTTGTTTCTCTTCGGCCAACGGCAGGTAGAACTGGTGCAGCTCCTGCAGCAGGTCGGCGATGTCGACCTCGTCGAAGGCCGAGCGGCGCTGGTGGCTTTCCAGCTCGGACACGCGCAGCAGCGCGGCGAAGCGCGCCATCAGCATGTCGGTCTCCGCCAGCGCCTTGTCCAGCGGGTCCGCATGCGGGTCGTGCTCGTCCAGGCCCACGCGCATGCGGTAGAGGTGCGCCCGCAGCCGGGTGAGCGGTGTACGCAGGTCATGCGCGATGCTGTCGCACACGCCTTTGACCTCGGTCATCAGCTGTTCGATGCGTTCCAGCATGGCGTTGACGATGCTCGACAGCCGATCGATTTCATCGCGGCGGTTGGATACCGGCAGGCGTTGCCCGAGGTCGCCGGCGATGATCCGGTTGGTGGCCGCTTCGATCTGCTGGATCCGCTTCAGCGGGCGCCGGCGCAGCAGATGCCAGCCCACCAGCCCGGGGATGACGGTCAGTGACACACCCCACAGCAGCGCATCGAGGATGATGCTGTTGACCGCCATGAGCTTGCCGTTCTGGCGCACGAACACCAGTGTGCGGCCATCCCGGGTCACCACGCCGAGCGCGCTGCCACCGCTCCCATGCGGGCCATCGACCAGTGTCCAACCCGCCACAGGATGCGAGTTGCCATCCAGCGGCAGTCCCTCGGGAATGGCCGTCAGCGGGCCCGCCATCGGCATGCCGGCGTTGTCGAACAGCCCGTACGTATACACCTGGTGCAGGTCGAAGCGCTGGCTGTCGCGCAGCGCGTCATCCAGTGCCGGGCCGTCGAAGCTCATGAACAGATGGGCGCGCTGCTGCAGACCCGATTCGGTCAGGTCGTTCAGGTAGTCCGAGATGCGCCAGTACATCACCCCCAGCAGCATGCTCGACCAGGCAACGAACAGGATGCAGTACAGGCCAAGGAGGCGGCTGCTGGACGAGCGCCACTGATCAGGATTGCGCGTCGAAGACATAGCCGGTTCCTCTTACGGTCTTGATCGGCTGCGTGCGGCCGGGCTGCTCGATGCGTTTGCGCACACGGCCGATATGCACGTCGATCAGATTGGTGCCTGGATCGAAGTGGTAGCCCCAGACCTCCTGGAACAACATGGTGCGGGTGACCACCTGGCCGGCGTTGCGGACCAGGAATTCGAGCAGCTTGAATTCGGTCGGCAGCAGGCTGATCTCCTGGCCGCCGCGGCGCACCGAGCGGCTCATCAGGTCCAGTTCGAGATCACCGGCGCGCAGCACGCTGTCGGCTGTACCCGTCTGGCCATGGCGGCGGATCAGCACCTCCACGCGCGCCGCCATTTCATCCGAAGCGAACGGCTTGGTCAGGTAGTCGTCGCCGCCCGCGCGCAGTCCGCGCACGCGTTCGTCCACGTCCGACAATGCGCTGATCATCAGCACCGGCGTGGTCACGCCTTCGCGGCGCAGCGTGGTGACCAGGGTCAGCCCGTCCACGCCGGGCAGCATGCGATCCAGGGTGATCACTGCGTAGTCGCCGGCGCGTGCCAGTGCCAGGCCATTGCTGCCATCGGCCACCAGGTCGACCTCGAAGCCGTGGCTGCGCAGCTCGGTGGCGATTTCCTCCGCGGTGACAAGGTCGTCCTCGATGGTGAGTACGCGCGGCATGGGCCACTTTGCAGATTGGGACCAGCGCATCCTCGCAACCACGGGCGTGCACTGCAAATGAAAAATGTTTCATGCGCTTTTCGCTGGATCGCAGCGCGGGGTCTTCTATATTCGGCGCCGAGCGCTCCCCCCGGCGCGTGGAACCTGCTGCCGATGACCCTTCCGTATTTCTTCCTGCCGGCTGCGGCCAGGCGCCTGCCCCGAACCTGGCGCCTGCCGCTGCTGTTGCTGGCCCTGGCGACCCTGCTGGCCGGCTGCGGCAAGGACGCGCCCAAACCAGGCACGGCGACGCCGGAAGTGACCGTGCTGACGCTGCAGAACCAGGCGCTGGCGCTGGAGCAGGAGCTGCCGGGACGCACCATCGCCTCGCAGGAATCGGATGTACGCCCGCAGGTGGACGGGGTGCTGGTGAAGCGGCTGTTCGAGCAGGGGCAGCTGGTGAAGGCAGGGCAGCCCCTGTTCCAGATCGAGCCGGCGCTGTACCAGGCCGCCCTGAACGAGGCGCAGGCCAACCTGAAGACCGCCGAAGCGGCGGCCGTGACCGCTCGCCTGCGGGCGCAGCGGATGCAGGCGCTGGGCAAGGACCAGCTGGCCGCACGCCAGGAGGTGGACGATGCCATCGCCAGTGGCCAGCAGGCGGCTGCGGCAGTGCAGGCGGCGCAGGCGGCGCGCGATACCGCCAGCACGCGGCTGGGTTTTGCCACGGTCACCGCACCGATTGCCGGTCGCATCGGGCGCGCGCTGTTCACCCCGGGCGCGCTGGTGACATCCGCCCAAGCCGATCCGCTGGCGCGGATCCAGCAGGTGGATCCGATGAACGTGGATATCACCCAGTCCAGCAACGAGTACCTGGCGCTGCGTCGTGCCATTGCCGCCGGTGGCGTGCAGGCCAACAGCGCGCCGGTGCGGCTGCGCCTGTCCGATGGCACCGACTACCCGCTGCCGGGCACGCTGGAATTTGCGGACATCGATGTGCAGCAGGAGACCGGCAGCATCACCCTGCGTGCGCAGTTCCCCAACCCTGAGGGACAACTGCTGCCGGGCATGTACGTGCGCGCGCAGGTGGGCCAGGGCACGCAGCAGCAGGCGCTGCTGGTGCCACAGGCGGCGGTGGACCGCAGTGCCAAGGGCGAGGCGCAGGCGTGGCTGGTCGACAAGGAGGGCAAGGCGCGGCTGCGCATCTTCCGCACCGCACGCGCGGTCGGCAACCAGTGGCTGGTGCTTGATGGTATGAGCGCCGGCGAGCAGGTGGTGGTGGCGGGGGCGCAGGGCCTTGCCGACGGCATGCCGGTGCGGGTAAAGCCCGCGCCCGTGGCCGCGCCGGCCGGAAAGGACTGAGCGCATGCTGCCGCGCTTCTTCATCCACCGCCCCGTGTTCGCCTGGGTACTGGCGATCTGCATCATGGCGTTCGGCACGATTGCAGTGACCCAGCTGCCGGTCGAGCAGTATCCGGACATCGCACCGCCGCAGGTCAACATCACCGCCAACTACACCGGCGCGTCTGCGCAGACGGTGGAAGACAGCGTCACCCAGGTGATCGAACAGCAGATCAAGGGCATCGACCACCTGCTGTATTTCTCTTCCACCAGCTCGTCTTCGGGGCAGGCGCGGATCACGGTCACCTTCGACCAGAGCGCCAACCCCGATATCGCCCAGGTGCAGGTGCAGAACAGCGTCAACCAGGCCATCAACCGCCTGCCGCAGGAAGTGCAGCAGCAGGGCGTGACCGTGGCCAAGTCGCAGGGCGACTCGTTGATGGTGGTTTCGCTGTACGACACCAGCCGGCGCATGGAGCGGGTGGACGTTTCCGACTTCCTGGTCAGCAACGTGCAGGACCCGATCAGCCGCATTGCCGGCGTCGGCGAGATCAATGTGTTCGGTTCGGCCTATGCGATGCGGGTGTGGCTGGATCCGCACAAGCTGCGTGCCTACGACCTGATGCCGTCGGATGTGCGCAGTGCGATCCAGGCGCAGAACACCCAGGTCACGGCCGGTGAACTGGGGGCGCTGCCGTCCAGTGCGACGCAGAGCCTCAATGCCACCGTCACCGCGCAGTCGCGCCTGCAGACCCCGGAACAGTTCCGCGCGATCATCCTGCGCACGCTGCCCAGTGGCGCGGCAGTGCACCTGGGCGATGTGGCGCGGGTCGAGATCGGCGCGGAGAATTACCAGACCAGCAGCTACCTCAACGGCTATCCAGCCGCAGGTTTCTCGGTGACCCTGGCCTCCGGCGCCAACGCGCTGGCCACCGCCGATGCAGTGCGCGCGGAGCTTGAGCGGCTGCGGCCTACGTTCCCGCCCGGGCTGCAGGTCGCCTATCCGCGCGACAGTACGCCGTTCGTACGGGTCTCCATCGAAGGGGTCATCCACACCCTGATCGAGGCGATCGTGCTGGTGGTGGTGGTGATGTTCCTGTTCCTGCAGAACGTGCGTGCCACCCTGATTCCGGCGATCACGGTGCCGGTGGTGCTGCTGGGTACCTTCGGCGTTCTTGCGGTGGCCGGTTTCACCATCAACACGCTGACCCTGTTCGCGATGGTGCTGGCCATCGGCCTGCTGGTCGATGATGCGATCGTGGTGGTGGAAAACGTGGAGCGCATCATCCACGAAGAGCATCTGCCGCCACGCGAGGCGACCGAGAAGTCGATGGGCGAGATCACCGGTGCGCTGATCGGCATCACCGTGGTGCTCGGTGCGGTGTTCCTGCCGATGGCGCTGTTCGGTGGTTCCACCGGCATCATCTACCGGCAGTTCTCGATCACCATTGCATCGGCCATGGCACTGTCGGCGCTGGTCGCGCTGACCCTGACCCCGGCGCTGTGCGCGACCCTGCTCAAGCCCTCGTCGGCGCAGAAACCACCGGGACGATTCTTCGCCGCATTCAACCGTGGCGTTGAACGCAGCCAGTCGGCCTACCAGGGCAAGCTGGGCGCCGTGGTTGCCCGTCCGCGGCGCTGGATGGCGTTCTACCTGCTGCTGGTGGTCGCCATGATTGCCCTGTATGCGCGCATGCCGACCGGCTTCCTGCCGGTGGAGGACCAGGGCCAGGTGACCTTCCAGTTCTCCACGCCGGAAGGCACGCCGATGGCGCGCACCGAGGCGCTGGGCGAGCAGATCAGCCGCTACTTCATGGAGCATGAAAAGCAGAACCTGGACGTGGTGTTCGTGGTGGTCGGTCGCAACAATGCGGGTACCGGCCAGAATGCGGGGCAGGGCTTCCTGGCTCTCAAGCCGTGGGACGAGCGCAACGGCGACAACACTGCGGCAGCGATCATCGCGCGTGCCAATGCTCATTTCCGCAAGCTGCCCGATGCCAAGGTGAATGTGCTCGCTCCGCCAGCCGTGCGTGGCCTGGGCCAGTCCAGCGGTTTCGAACTGTGGCTGCAGGACACCAGCGCGGCAGGTCGCGTGGCCTTGCAGGCGGCGCAGGAACAGGTTCTGCGCGCGGCCGGCGAGGATGATGGGCTGACGTCGGTGCGCTTGAACGGGCTGGGTGACAAGGCCGAGCTGAGGCTGGACATCGACCACGCGCAGGCCAGTGCGCTGGGTCTGGCCCAGGCCGACATCAATTCCACACTGTCTGCCGCTTGGGGCGGCAGCTACATCAATGATTTCCTGGACCGCGGCCGGGTCAAGCGTGTCTACATGCAGGGCGACCAGCCCTACCGCAGCGTGCCCGACGACATCGGTCAGTGGTATGTGCGCGGCGGCAACGGTCAGATGGCCTCGTTCGCCAGCTTTGCCAGCAGTCACTGGGCGCGTGGGCCGCAGCTGCAGCAGCGTTTCAACGGCCTGCCTGCCATGCAGATCCAGGGCAGTGCGGCCGAAGGGCGCAGCTCGGGCGAAGCGATGCAGCGCATGCAGGCGCTGGTGGCCGATCAGCCCGGATTCGATCTGCAATGGAGCGGGCTGTCCTACCAGGAACAACTGGCCAGCAACCAGACCCTGTACCTGTATGCCGCGTCGATTGCCTTCATCTTCCTGTGCCTGGCCGCGCTCTACGAGAGCTGGACGGTTCCGGTGGCGGTGGTGCTGGTGATCCCGCTGGGCGTGATCGGTACGGTGCTGGCGACGACGGCTGCGGGCTTCGTCAATGACATCTACTTCCAGGTCGGGTTGCTGACCACGATTGGACTGTCGGCAAAGAACGCGATCTTGATCGTGGAGTTCGCCGAAGCGCGCTACCGCGCCGGCAGTTCAGCGGTGGACGCGGCACTGCAGGGCGCGCGCCTGCGCCTGCGGCCGATCGTGATGACCTCGCTGGCCTTCGTGGCAGGCGTCATTCCGCTGGCATTGGCCACCGGCGCCGGCGCGGTCAGCCGCCGTGAGATCGGCATGAGCGTGATCGGCGGCATGCTCTCGGGAACGGTGCTGGCGGTGGTGCTGGTGCCGCTGTTCTTCGTGCTGGTACGGCGGCTGGGCAGGGCGCGGCCGGTGCACTGAGGGCAGGGCCGCCAGCTGTCATCGGTATGCCGCAGCGCCATCACCCGGTCTTGGCCTGGGCACCGGTACGGTAGATCGTCCCGCCCCCAACGGAGACCTGCCATGTGGTTGCTCGACCGACTCTGGCCCCCGCGCCCTGTGCTGCCCGTCGAGACGCTGCCGCCTGCAGCGGACACGCCCTCGCGTCGAGCGCCGTTGAAGCGCCCGTTGCGCGTCGGCCGGGCCAGCATGGCGCCGTGGCAGAAGATCGCGCCGCCGCTGCGGCGCAGCCGGCACTAACCAGTACGGTCGGCGGGGTGGTTCACCCCGTCATTGACCGGAATCGTTCCCAGCGCGAACGGATCGATGCCTTCCAGGCAGGCCACGTTGTAGCCGTACTGGTCCGGGTTCGAGCGGCGGCGGTGGTGCGTGTAGATGCCACAGACGCCGCAGAAATAGTGCTCGGCCACGTGGGTGTTGAACTGGTACAGGCGCAGATGAGCCTGGCCGCGCACGATCTGCAGCCCGTCCCGTGCCACGCTGGCGGCGATGGCGCCGCGGCGCCGGCACATCGAACAATCGCAGCGGCGCGGGTCGACGATGCCCTCGGGCAGGTCCAGCAGCAGCTCGACCGTGCCGCAATGACAACTGGCCCGGTGCTGCGCCTGCACGGCTACGCCGGCCACGGTGGTGATGCCCATCTCTGTTCCCTGTGCGCCCTTGGTGGGTGCCAGTATGCCCCCGGCCACGCCAGCCTGAACCGGTTGTAGATGTCGCCGTGAGGCGGCTTGTGGCTAACTATGCCGCCCCGGGACCTCGACAGGACGCCAGTGAAAGCCGCAGGACGATGGATGACAGGATGTGTGATGGTGCTGCTGGCGCTGTGGGTGGCCGGTCTGTTGACCTACCAGATGCCCGGGCCGGGCTGGCTGGGCGGCGCTGTGGCGTTGCTGTGGTTGTTGGCCGCCGCCTGGGCGGCCTGGCAGGTGGCGCGCGGCCGTGGCACGCGCAGGCTGTGGGCGGGCTTTGCCGGCGCTCTGGCGCTTGCGGGGCTGTGGTGGCTGCTGCTGACCCCGCGCCAGGACCGCGACTGGGCCGATGACGTGGCACAGCGCCTGCACGTGGAATCCTTCGATGGCCGCCACGTGGTGCTGGACAACGTGCGCGATTTCACCTGGCGCACCGAGACCGACTACGACGCGCGCTGGGTGCGCCGCAGCTATGACCTCGACCAGCTGCGTTCGGCCGATCTGGTGCTGTCGTACTGGATGGGCCCGGCGATCGCCCACACCCTGGTCTCGTTCGGATTCGAGGACGGGCGCCACCTGGTGTTTTCACTGGAAATCCGCAAGGAGCGCGGTGAATCGTTCTCGGCGCTGGGCGGCTTCTTCCGCAAGTTCGAGATGACGCTGGTCGCCTCCGAGGAAACCGACATCATCCGCACCCGTACCAACGCGCGCGGTGAGGACGTCTACCTGTACCGCCTGCATGGCATGGACCGCAACCAGCTGAAGACCCTGTTCGCTGCCTACATCGACCAGGCACGCCAGCTCGACGCCACGCCCGGTTTCTACAACACGCTGACCAGCAACTGCACCACGATCGTCTTCGATCTGGCGCGGCATATCGCCCCGCGCCTGCCGCTGGACTATCGGTTGCTGGCCTCGGGCTACCTGGCCGAGTACGCGCAGGAAGTGGGTGCGCTCACGCCTGGCGTGCCGTACGCCGAACTGCATGCCAAGGGCCGCATCACCGAGCGCGCGCTGAAGATGGCCCCCGACGATGATTTCTCCACCGTGATCCGCCAGGGCATCCCCGGCACCGAGCAGGACCCGCAGCAATGACCCCGATGATCCCGTTCCGCTGGCAGCGCGTGCTGCCGGCGCTGTTGGCTGCCTTCCTGCTGCTGGGTGGCAGCGGCTGCGCGATGGTCACCGTCAAGCAGGTGGCGTCCAGCGATTACCTGGTCAACAAGCGGGCCGACGTGCTCAACACCGGCAAGCTCAGCCCCGCCTCGCGCGAGACGCTGAGTGCGGCCGGGCTGGACGAATCGCAGTGCGAGAAGGACTTCCTGGTCTGCCGCAGCACGCTGTTGATGACCGATGACCTCAACGTCGAGCAGCGCTTGTCGACGCTGTCCGAGCTGTGGGTGAAGGCCGCTCTGGCACTGACGCCGAAGAAGCAGGCGGCCAACGAACCACCGATGAGCGATGCGGCGCTGGATGCGTGGCTGGAGGCGGCGCGCTATGGCTACGCCTATCTGTTCTACAGCGGACGCTCGCCTTCTGATCGTGCGTTCGAGGACCGGCAGACGCAGGTGCGCGATTACTACAACTATGCTGCCGAGAAGGCCGCCGTGGTGTTGTTCGCGCGCGCTCGTGCCGCAGCGCTGGCCGGCGAGGACTACACCAAGCCGGTGTCGGCAGGCAGCTGGACGCTGGCGTCCGATTTCCAGCGGCTGTCGCTGAAGAGCATCCCCAAGCAGCTGGTGCCGGCCGGCACTGTCAGCTTCGTGGGCATGCGCAGCACCTATCGCCGCGATGGTTTCGGCGCCGAGCTGGTGATGGTGATGGACCCGCCGAAGCTGGTGGTGCCGGTGGTCGCCGCGGAAGGGCCGAAGGCCGAAACGGCACAGGCGCAGGCCACCAAGGACGAGCAGGAAGAGGGCGTACGTCGCGGACGCCGCCACCAGCACGACGATTCGGTGCCCGAGTACAGCGAGATGTCCTCGATCAACGTCACGGCGTTGCTGCGTTTTGAAGGCAACACGCTGGAGGACGTGATGCGCACCCGCCAGGTGCTGCTGGATGGCTATTCGCCCGAGGCGACCGAGCGCATCACCCTGCATGGCGAAGAGGTGCCGCTGGCGGGCAACTTCACCGCCGCCTACGGCCTGTGGCTGGCCCAGAGCGGGTTCGCCACGCAGTCGCTGCGTACCCTGTTCGGCATGAGCGAAGGCATCGGTGAGCCGCATATCTACCTGATGCAGCCGTGGGATCCGAACCGCCGCATCATCTTCATGCTGCATGGTCTGGGCAGCAGCCCGGAAGCCTGGGTGAACCTGGCCAACGAGATCATGGGTGACCCTGAGCTGCGCCAGCAGTTCCAGGTGTGGCAGGTGTACTACCCGACCAACGCGCCGATTGCGCTGAACCGCTATGAGATCGCCAACGCGTTCAACGACACGCTGAAGCACTTCGACCCCAACAACAGCACGCGTGCGTCCAAGGACATGGTCTACATCGGCCACAGCATGGGCGGCGTGCTGGCGCGGCTGCTGGTCAGCGATTCCGGCGACGTGCTGTGGAATGATCTGCTGGCCAACTATGACCTCAAGGGCGAACGCCTGAAGCGGGTGCAGTCCAAGCTGGGGCCGCTGCTGCACTTCAAGGCCGAACCGAACGTGGAGCGTGCGATCTTCATCGCGGCCCCGCACCAGGGCACCGATATCGCCGGCAACAAGGTCGGTCGCCTGATCGGCCGCCTCGTTCGCCTGCCGCTGACCATCCTCGGCAAGTTCGAGGATGTGTTCCTGGCCCTGGCGCAGGCCGAGCAGCAGGTGGATGGCACGGCCAAGCCGAAGATCCCCAACAGCATCGACAACCTCAAGGCCAGCGACCCGTTCGTGAAAGCCGCGGCGCAGCTGCCGATCACGCCGGGCCTGAAGTACCACTCGATCATCGCCCAGCGCAAGCCGGAACTGCCGGTGGAGAAGTCCGATGATGGGCTGGTGCCGTACTGGAGTTCGCACCTGCCCGGCGCGCTGTCGGAGAAGGTGATCATTTCCGGTCACAGCGTGCAGGAAACCCCGCAGGCGGTGCTGGAAGTGCGCCGCATCCTGCACCAGGACATCGATGAAGTGGGCACGGTGGCGAAGCCCTGATCGCGGCGTCCGCCGGGCGCGCCCCGGCGGAACCTGCGTCTCCGTCTACACGCGACGTGCAATCACGGTGGCGAACGCGGCCAGGCCCAGGGTGATGGCCAGGCACAGGATGTAACCGGTATGCGGGGCGCTTTCCACGAACAACGCGAACAGCGCGCCGGATACCGCCAGTGCGGTGGTCACCGACAGCGCTTCGCTCAGCTGCAGGGCCGAGGTATTCGCGCCCTGTTCGTGCGGCGGTGACAACGACAATGTCAGCACCGACAGGCTGGCGTAGATCATGCCCATGCCGAAGCCGGTCAGCGTCCAGCCGACCAGTGCGACCGGCAGTGGCACCGCAGTGAACAGCACCGCCAGTGTCGCGGCGATGCCCACGGTCATCAGCGGCGTGCCGACGCGCAGCAGTTGCTGGCGCGACCAGCCGCGCTGCTGGTGACCCTGCAGCCACGAGCCAGTGAACCAGCCCAGTGCACCCAGGCTCAGCACGGCACCGGCCCAGCTGGGCGACAGCCCACGCTCGCGCTGCAGCAGCAGGGGCAGGTAGGCCTCGCAGGCGAAGAACGCGGCAGCGGCCACACCACGCAATGCGATCACGCTGGGCAGGCCGCGGCGCAGGCGCAGGGTGCCGGCCGGCAACAGGCGATGCACGCAGAACAACAGCGCCAGCATCGCCACGCCGATGCACACCAGCGCCGGCACGCCCTGTTGCTGCCCACCCAGGTAGAGCAGCAGGGCAGCCAAGGACGCGCCGGTCGCCCAGCGCACGATGCTGCCGCGGCCATCATCGGCAACATCCGTGGTTGCAGCCTGCATGCGCGCCAGCGCCGGTCGCAGCAGCAGGCCGGCCGGTATTGCCAGTAGCGGCACCGCCAGGAACACCCAGCGCCAGCCCAGGTGCTGCACGATCACCCCGCTCAGTGCCGGGCCGATCATCGAGGGCACCACCCAACCGGCAGAGAACGCGGCGAATATCTTCGGCCGCAGATGCTCGGGATAGGTGCGGCCGACCATCACATACAGCGAGACCGAGATGGCACCGGCGCCGAGGCCCTGCAGCAGTCGGCCGGCCACCAGCATGCCCATGCGCATTGCGAAGCCGGCCAGCAGCAGGCCCAGCACGAAGCAGGCCAGGCCCCACCACAGCGGGCGTGCAGGCCCGTGGCGGTCGGCCCAGCGGCCGGCCAGGGTCATGCCGATCACGCTGGTGGCCAACGTGCCACCGAAGGCCAGCGCATACAGGCGCAGGCCGTCCAGGGCCTCGGCCACGGTGGGCATCGCAGCGGCTACCGCCAGCGCCTCGAAGGCATGCAGGGAGACCAGGGCGACCATGCCCACGGTGGTGGCGCGGTAGCGCGCGGACAGGATGGAGGAATCGACCGGATCGGCCG